>JAGQXA010000233.1 GCA_020436865.1 Saprospiraceae bacterium
ACCAGATGCTGGGCCAGGAAGGCGAGGCCTATGCCGCTTTCGAACAGGTCATCGACTACAAACCGGCCTACCAGATGGACTTCAGCGCCCGCCTGAACCTGGCGCATAGCGCCTGGGCCAACGGCAGGTCGACCTCCGAGGACATCCGGAAGGAGCTCGACAAGATGTTGAAAGACGAAAAGAACCTCGAATACCGCGACCGGATCTACTACGCCCTGGCCCAGGTCGACCTAAAAGAGAAGAACAAGCCGGGAGCTATCGAGAACCTGCGGCTCTCCCTGCAACACAGTTCGGCTAGCGGCACGCAAAAGGCCGAATCGTACCTGCTGCTCGGCAATTTGTACTTCGAGGACGAAGATTTCGTTCATGCCAAGCTGTACTTCGACAGCACCCTGATGGTTCTGGCCACCAACGACGCGCGGTATCTGCCGACCAAGAAACTGGCCGATAACCTGACCGACATTGCCCTCAACATTACCGTCATCGATTTGCAGGACAGCCTTCTGGCCATCAGCCGCCTGAGCGAGGAGGAGAAAAAGGCCCTCGCCTTCGAACTGAAGAAACAGCGCGACGAAGAGCGTCGCAAGGCGCTGCTCAGTCAGACGCCCGCCAACGACTCTCCCGTCGGCAAGGGCGCCCGACCGGGGCAGGCCCTGGTCGCCGGCAATAGCGGCGGACCGCGGGCAGGATCGGAGCCGAGCAATTTCTTTGCCTACAACGACCGGGCCCTCAAGCGGGGCATCCGCGATTTCCAACGGGAATGGGGCGACCGGCCCCTGGAAGACAACTGGCGTCGGTCGAGCGAACTGCTTACCGGCGATTTTGGCGAAGAGGAACTCGAAGAAGAGATCATCGCCTCGACGGTCATTACCGACGAAGATATCGACGAGATCCTGAAGGACGTACCACAAACGGAGGAGGACGTCGCCGATGCCGAAAAGAAGATCATGGACGCCCTGTTCAACCTCGGTCAACTCTATCGCGAACGCCTCAACAATAACCGCAAGGCCGTCGAATCGCTGGAAGAACTATTGCGCCGTTTCCCCGAAACCCAGTATCAGCTCGACGCGCTCTACTACCTCTACCTGGCTCATACCGATCTGGGCAATACAGCCGAAGCGCAACGCATCTACAATTTGTTGGTCGAAAACTACCCGAACACCAACATCGTGCGTTCGCTGCTCGATCCGGAGTACGTCAAGAACAGCCTCGACCGCGAACGGCGGCTGAACGACTATTACGACGAAACCTTCCAGGCATTTCAGGAAGGGAACTACCAGGTGGCCAAGGCCAAGATCGACAAGTCGCCCGAACTTTTCGGGGCCACCAATAGCCTGCGGGCCCGCTTCGCCTTGCTCAATGCCATGTGCATTGGCAACCTACAGGGCAAAGAGGCTTACATCGAAGAGCTGCGCGAAGTGGTAGCGAAATATCCCGAAACAGCGGAAGAGGTACGGGCCAAAGAGATCATGCGTCTGCTTGGCGTGGTGACCGCTACGGGTCCGGGCGGCGTGGTACTGGCGGAAAGTCCGTTTCAGGTCCAGTTCGACCAGCCGCACTACCTGATCGTGGTTTTCCCCGAAGGCGTAAACCTGAACGATGCTAAGGCCAAGGTTTCCGACTTTAACCGCGAGTTCCACCAACTCGACAAGTTGCGCATCTCTAATATCTATCTCGGCGAATCGGCCGAAGATCGCCTGCCGGTGATCGTCATCCGCAAGTACGACGACAAGGACGCCGTGATGAGGTATTACGATGGGGTGATGAAGAACCGCGCTTCTTTCCTGCCCGCCAACACGTCGTTTGAACTGTATCCCATTTCGCAAGACAACTACCGGCAGATCCTCAAGGCCAAGAGCATCGATGGGTATCCGGAGTTCTTTGATTTCAATTACAAATAAGCATCTGCTCCGAGAGACAAGGCGGACCAAACAAAGAGGCCCGTTGCGATGGATCGCAACGGGCCTCTTTGTTTGGTCCGTACCTTCCGAGGTGGCAAAACTGCATTGTCGAAAAGAGCCGGCCGGCAAAATTATAATCCATTAAAGGTCAAGACCAAATCTAAAGATCCATCAAAACAGCACCAAACTGCATGTCCGTTTTTCGCGCAAACTGTGGTTGCACAGGTGCGTCGAATTTTCGAATTAAGTGATCCGATCAGTATACTGATCCGATCAGTAGAGCGATCGGATCACTGGGCCGTAAAGAAAAAGCCCGCCCCGACCAAGGTCGGGGCGGGCTTTTTTCCAGGCTTCGGAGGGCGCTGCGATTACTCGGCGACCACTTCGAAGTTGACGTTGATCTCCACCTCGGGATGGAGGTCGAGTTGAGCGGTATAGGTGCCCAGTACCTTGATCTCTTCCGGCAGGATCACCTTGCGGCGTTCGACTTCGACGTCGAACTGTTCCTTTAGCGCGGCGGCGATCTGTACGTTGGTCACGCTACCGAAGATCTTGCCGGAGGTACCGGCCTTGGCGCCGATCGTCAGCACTTTGTCTTTCAGCAGTCCGGCCAGTTCCTGGAATTCGGCCAGGCGTTCGGCCAGTTTGGCAGCCTCCTTGGCTTTGTACTCATCGAGGCGCTTGCGGTTGGCGTCGTTGGCAATGATGGCCATGCCTTTCGGGATCAAAAAGTTGCGGCCGTAGCCCGGCTTCACTTTGACGATCTCGTACTTATCGCCCACCTTGTCTATATCTTGCAACAGAATGATTTCCATTGTTCAAAGAGTTTAGAGTTGGAAAAATGGTCGGCCTGCTTACTTGAGCAGGTCGGTGACGTAGGGCAACATGGCCAGGTGACGGGCCCGCTTGACGGCGGTAGCCACCTTGCGCTGGTACTTGAGCGAGTTGCCGGTGATGCGCCGGGGCAGGATCTTGCCCTGCTCGTTGACGAATTGCATCAGAAATTCAGGGTCTTTGTAATCGATGTATTTGATCCCGTATTTGCGGAAGCGGCAGTACTTCTTGCGCTTCTGGCCAATATTGGGATTACTGAGAAACTTGATATCATCTTTATTTGCCATGATCCTCAATTTTTAGGGAGATGGAAAAAATGGGCTCAGAGGATCACTCCTCTTCAGATTTGGCATCGGCAGGCGCCTCGGCTTTCGGTTCCGGTTTCGGTTCCGGCTTCGGTTCCGGCTTCGGTTCCGGTTTTGGTTCCGGCTTGGTAGCTGCCGCCACCGCCGGCTTCCGCGAACGGGTATCCCTACCGCCGTCTTCATTGGCCGGAGCCGCCTTCTTTTTCTTGCCGATCAAGCCGTTGCGCTTGTCTTCGTTGTACTTCACGCCATACTTGTCCAAACGGACCGACAGAAAACGCATGATGCGCTCGTCGCGGCGGAAAGCCAGTTCCAGTTTATCGATCAACACTCCCTCCGGCGTTTGGAACTCGATGCAGTAATAAATGCCGGAAGTGCGCTTGTTGATCGGATACGCCAGCTGGCGCAATCCCATCTCATCCACATGTACGATTTTACACCCCTCAGAATTGAGAAGATCGACATATGTCTGAGCTGTCGCTTTAATTTCATCGCTCGACAGCACTGGGTCTACGATGAACGTTACTTCGTAATTGATCATTGAATCAGACATATTAGAGTTTGGGAAAATAACACAGCCGCTCTGGCTTAAACCAAAGCGGCTGCAAAAGTAGTGATTTTTAGCAGATTGAGCAAAAACCTGGAGAAAAATTCTCCGGGCTTAGCGGATCACGCTCACGGTCATCTTCTCATCGAAATCGCCGCGGATCACAGGCGACTGCCGGTTGCCGGTATATTGGCGCACATTGCTGAAGATGAAGTTGTACAATTCCTGCACCGTCACGATCTTATCCTTGTTGCTATCGGCTTCGCCCTTGAGCCCGCGGATCAGGAAGTGGCTGAACACGCCCTGCCGCAAACCGCTGGATTCCAGAGAAGTTTCTTCCGACTTCGACGACATGATCAGGGCCGTGCCCGGCGAGGCTTGGGCCAGCGTGTTGTAATAGCTTTCGAGAATACCTTTGACCTCCCCGCTCTTCATGGCCAGCAAACTGCCGGAATGGCAAGCGTCGGCGATACAGAGCTTGTATTTGGCCGGGCTCTCCGAAAGGATGGCGTTGATCTCTTCGTGTTCCAGTTTGTTATTGAAGCCGTCGAAATCGATCGGCAGGAAGGCCCCTTTCAGGCCATGGCCGGAATAGTACAGGAAGACCAGATCGTTAGGGCCCGCCTTGTAGAACACCTCTTTCATCACTTCGACGATGCCGTCCTTGGTAGCGTCTTCGTCGATCAGAATGCGGACCTGCTCGTCGGAGAGCGCGCCCCCTTCCGGACTTTTCAGGAAGGCGTACATGCGGTAGGCATCGTCGTCGGTATAGCGCAAAGTCGGCATGTGGTTGTAGGATGAAACGCCGATCACCACGGCCCACACTTTGATCTTCTGAGCTTTACGCAACTCGGGCAGATCGACCTCATCCAGAGATACCGGCGGCGCCTGTGGTTTGGAGGAGCCCATATATTGCCCATTTTCCCAGTAACCGCTTACGTCGGTCCCATCGAGCAGGGTCAGAGTGCCCTGACCGTTGAACTTGCCTTTGGCCCATTCGCCCGAATACCGTTCCCCATTAGTGTATTGGATCACGCCCTGGCCGTGCGGCACCTGATCGCGGAAGGAGCCCACATACTTGGCGCCATCTTCCCGAAAGATGTAGGTGCCGCGGCCGTGGATGCAGTCGCCCTGCACACAACCGAATTGATTGGCGGCAACTTGCGACTCGCCTACGTATTCGCCGTTCTGCCAGGCGCCGGCGATCTTTTTGCCGTCGGGCTGGATCAGCTGCCCTTTGCCATGCCGGAAGCCGTTGCGGAAGCCGCCGACGTATTTTTCGCCGTCTATATGGACGAAGGTGCCCTGACCGTTGGGTTTGCCCTGATGGAAAGTACCTTCATACTTACTACCATCGG
>JAGQXA010000965.1 GCA_020436865.1 Saprospiraceae bacterium
AGCCTGCGCTCGCTGAAGGAGCGCTACCGGGAAGACGACCTGGAGCGGGCCATCGCGCGGATCCTGCTCGGGGAAAGCTATGTCTTCAGCGCCAACGGCCATGCCCGGAAGGAGGTGCGGTTGGAATTTGGGGCTTAGGTATTGGATGTTTGCTGGTCCGGATGGTATTCGGACATTTCTGGTTGGGTACCGGATACTCTAAAACTTGGATTATGTTCAAAATATTGAAATACAGCTTCTTCGACCTGATGCGCAGCCGGTGGACCTACCTCTACTGCGGCTTCTACCTCTTGCTGGCCGGCAGCCTGTTGTGGCTGAGCAGCGACCTGTCGAAGGTCATCATCAGCCTGATGAACGTGGTGTTGGTTCTGGCGCCGCTGATCGCCACCATGTTCGGCGTGATGTACTACTACAACTCTCGCGAATTCACCGAGCTACTGCTGGCCCAACCGGTTCGGCGCGGCCATATTTTCCTCGGACAATACCTCGGGCTGGCCGGCTCCCTGGCCGCCAGTTTGCTGCTGGGGCTCGGGCTGCCCTTTGCCCTGTACGGGATCTTCGCCTCTGCCGAGATCTGGAACTTCTTCACCCTCCTGCTCACCGGGATCTTTTTGTCCTTCATCTTCTCGGCGCTGGCCTTCCTCATCGCCCTCCGGCACGAGAACCGGATCAAGGGCTTCGGGCTGGCTATTCTGATGTGGCTGTTCTTTGCCCTGATCTACGACGGACTGTTCCTGCTCCTGCTCTCGGTTTTCAGCGACTATCCGCTCGAAGGCATGGCGATCGGCCTCTCGATGTTCAATCCGATCGACCTGTCTCGCATCCTGATCCTGTTGGAACTCGACATTTCGGCGCTGATGGGCTACACCGGCGCGGTCTTTCAGAAGTTCCTGGGCGCCGGACCGGGCATGTCGATCGCGATCGCCGTCTTGCTGGCCTGGATCGCGCTACCGGTCTGGGGCATCCGCAGCCTGGCCGCCCGCAAAGACTTTTAATAACAAGCGATCGCCAAGAGCCTTCCGATCGCTCACAAAAACTTCCGACCATGACTAACCTGGAGATCACAAAACCACGCACCGTCGGCGAATGGGTCGCCGCCGATTATCGAACCGCGTCGATCTTTCGCGAATTCGGGATCGACTTCTGCTGCGGAGGCAAGAGGACGCTGGCCGAAGTTTGCCGCCAAAAGGGGATCGACCTGGCGGCGCTCGAACAAGCCCTGAGTGAGCCGAAAAGCGGCGGTGAAACGCCGGCGCTCCCTTTTAACGAATGGGACCTCCCTTTTCTCATCGACTACATCGTGAACGTACACCACCGCTATGTGCTCGACAAACTGCCGCAGATCGAACAGTATGCCGACAAAGTAGCTACCGTGCACGGAGAAGCCCATCCCGAAACCCGCAAGATCGCCGGGCAATGGAAGGCCGTAAGCTCGGAACTGACGGCGCATCTGCAAAAGGAAGAGCGCATTTTATTCCCCTACCTAAAGGAGCTTTGCCGGGTACGCGACGACAAAGAGGCGGCTGCTGTTCCGCCCTTTCAAACGGCGGCCAACCCCATCCGGGTCATGGAAGCCGAGCATGATGCCGCCGGTGAACTCTTGCACGAATTGCGCCGCCTGAGCGACGATTTCACGCCGCCGGATGGCGCCTGCAACACCTACCGGGTACTGTACGCCCTGCTCGCCGAATTCGAGGCCGATCTGCATCAGCACGTACATCTGGAGAACAACTTGCTGTTTCCCAAGGCGCTCGCCCTCGAACAAGAGCTCTTCCGGAAACCATAGCCCTGATTTTTATCATTGCCCGACAGGGCGAATGCCGGGTATCTTTGGATGCATACAGGAAACGAAAGTCTTCGCCAAATGATCCAGGTACCCGCATCCGCCCTGCCGGGCAAGTACAGTCCGCGGCCCGGAATTTACGAGTATTTCGGACTACCCCCCTTTCCGTTCCGCTGCCGCCTGAGTTTTGCTTCCCTGATCCGTCGCTGGGAGACCCTGGTCGACGGCGAAGACGTATCGGACGCCGTCCTGGCCGGGGCGATCATGGAACAATTGGAGCGGGCGCCCGAATTCCGGGAGCCCATCGACGATCTGAGCGTACTCGACCGGAACGCCGATCTGGTCGACCTACTGGTCTGCGGATTCCTGCCCAGCCTGAAAGAAGAAAAAGAGTTGTTAGGCCTGTCCCTTCCCTTCAATAACTCGCCTTTTTTCCAGTCGCCCACCGCCCTGCGCATCCTCAACCATCCGGAGGTCAAAATGAGCTACACCCTGGGGCCGGACGCTTTCTACCAGCAGATCCTGACCTACGCTTTCAACCTGATCCTCCATCGCCAATACGGTCAGCCTTTTGTCCTCCAGGATGCCTACACCTTCGAGGTGCGGCTGGACGACCCGCCGTTCCACCGTTTTTATCAGGCGCATGTCGACTACCAGTTCGTCGAACTGGTTCCGCTGCGTCCACTGCCGGAACTTTCTTCCGCCCAACTCCGCCACCTGATGGAGAATCTGGGCAACAACGAGCTGTTCCTCCAGACGTTCGACCCGGACACGCTGGAATTCCAGGGCCTGGTGGCCAGCACCTTCTTCGACGTGACCAAGACCCATACCATTTCCGAACTCGAAGTCTGCCTGATGGAGCGCGATGCCCTGACTGGACGAAATCCGTTGTCGCCCATCGAACAACAGCTGCGTTCGTACTTCCAGCTGCCCGATCTTCGGCTCGGCATCACCATCCATGATTTTGCGCGAAAGGGCAAGGAGACCTGTCGCTTTTCCATCTGGAAAGGCCTGCTACCTGCGGAACATTACCAGCAATGGAGCACCGAGAGCCCCCTGCTGGCCGAACTCTTCGCTTCCGGAAAGATCAAAGTGCTCGAAAACCTGACCGAACAGGAGTCCGCCGATCCATCGGTGGAGGCGCTGAGCGAAAAAGGGATCGCCAGCGTGGTCCTGGCGCCCCTGACCAACAAGGAAAAGGAGATCATCGGGCTGCTCGAACTAGGCTCGCCCCATCCCGGCGATTTTTCGCGTTGGTCGCCCCAATCGCTTCATCCCATCGTACGACTGTTCGGCATTGCCGCCGAGCGCAGCCGCATGGAGATCGACAATCAGCTGGAAGCCATCATCCGTCGCGAATTCACGGCGATCCACCCGAGCATCGAATGGCGTTTTGCCGAGATCGCCAGCCATATCCTGCACCGGCAGGAAAGGGAATTGGGGCAAATGGAGATCGAGCCCATCATTTTTCGCGACGTCTATCCGTTCTACGCCCAAGCCGATATCGTGGGGTCGACGGCCATGCGCAACCAGGCCATCCGCGAAGACCTGGTCAGAAACCTCCGCGAGGCAGAACGGGTGCTGCGCGTTAGCCACGATCACTCGGTCTTTCCGCTCGCAGGCGAACTGTTGCTCGACGCCGGCGCAAGGATCGAAGCCCTGCAGAATGAGATCAACTCGAACAACGAACTGTCCACCGCCCGCTTTCTGGTCGAGCGGGTGCACCCCTTCCTGCAACTGCTCCGCGACAAATCGCCCGCCATCGAAGAATCCGTGCAGAAATACCTGGCTCTACTCGATCCGGAATGGGGGATTGTCTACGACCGGCGCAAGGCCTACGAGGAAAGCGTAGCCCGCATCAACGAGGCCTCTTCCTTCTATCTGGATCGCGATCAGCAAAAGGCCCAGCAAATCATCCCGCACTTTTACGAAAAATACCAGACCGACGGGGTGGCTTACAACATGTATGTCGGTCAGTCGCTCTGGCGGGAAGGCAGGTTCGAGCCCCGGATACACCTCCCGAACCTTCAACTATGGCAACTGCTCTCGCTGTGCCGGATCACCTGGAAACTGGGCGAGCTGAAGGCACGGCTCCCGACCCCGCTCTCCACCGCCCAACTGATCCTGGTGCACTCCAGTCCGCTTTCGATCCGCTTTCGGATGGACGAAAAGCGCTTCGATGTCGACGGCACCTACAACGCCCACTACGAGATCGTCAAGAAGCGGATCGACAAGGCCTATCTCAAAGGTACCGACGAACGACTGACGCAGGAGGGCAAGATCGCCGTGGTCATGCAACAGGAACTCGACGAGCGGTCGTACCGCCAGCATTTCCGTTATCTGCTGAAAAAGGGATTCATCGTGCCGCCCATCGAAGAGGTAGAACTGGAAACGATGCAAGGCGTCTTCGGGCTGCGAGCCATCCGGCTGCAGGTAGCCCCGACACCGCCGTCGAAAGGCTAAAAATAGCGGTCGGACCGCTTTTAAGTGGTCCGACCGCTATAGGCAGCCAGCAGTTCCGAAAGGTTGCCGAGAGGCGGCAACCGCAGCCATTCGGCGGCCTGCCGGAACAGTTCTTCCGGGCTGCGTCCCCGCTCGCGCCAGGCCTGCAGAGAAGCTGCTCCCTGTGATTTGGACAATTTCCCTCCTTGCTCGTCGGTGAGCAGACCGTGGTGCCAGAAAACCGTTTCCGTAAAGGCCGGCCGGCCGCTGCTCAGCGCCAGGAAGCACTGCGCGGCCGTCGATG
>JAGQXA010000966.1 GCA_020436865.1 Saprospiraceae bacterium
GAAAAAGAAGCAGCCGCCGGCCGACGCCCCGGCCTACTGGATGGAATACCTGGCTTTATGGGAAGACCCGCTCGACAAGGACCTGCCGATCGAGGAGGTGCGATTCATCGTATTCGACACCGAAACGACCGGCCTGAACCCAAAGACCGATCACATCCTCTCCATCGGCGCCGTCGAACTGCGGGGCCATCGCATCTGCCTGGACCGAAGTTTCGAATGCTACTTGCAGCAAGTGCGCGCACCGGAGAAGGACAGCATCAAGATCCACGGGATCCTGCCGAGAGATCTCCACTGGGGGCAAAGCGAGGCGGAAGCCATGGAAGCCTTCGTGCAGTATATCGGCCGCGGAGTGCTGGTCGGGCACAACGTGTTCTTCGACCAGGCCATCCTCAACAAGACCCTCGCCCAACAGGTCGGCGACACGCTGAAAAACCCGGTGGTCGACACCCATCAACTGGCCCTGCGACTCGAGCACATTTTCGTGCCGCAGTTCTACCGACGCGACGAGTACACGCTCGACGCCCTGTGCCGTCGATTTCAGATCCCCCTCAATGATCGGCATACGGCCGCCGGCGATGCGTATATCACCGCCGTGTTGCTGGTCAAAATGTTGTCGAGATTGCGCGGGCGCGGCATTACCACCCTGCAGAAGCTGCTCCGCTAGCGCCCCGGGAACTAGCGCCCGTCGTGGTCGTAGGCATCGCGGGGCACGAGCACGTAACCGTCTTGCGCATATTTTTCGAAATCGGCATAGCGCACCCAGATGTATCCGTTGTCGGCCCAGCCGGAACCCAGGGAGCCCTGCAGTTCGAAGGCTTCGTCGCCCTCGTGATAGCCGACGACCAGGAAGGTTTGGAGTTGGGTCGGTCTTTGCGCAGAAGAGTCCCACCATTTCTGATCCTTCCACGCGCTGAGGTCGGCCGGCATGAGGATCTGAACGATCACGGGATTACCCCGCATCAGGGCCTTTTTGGTCTCGAAGGTCTTCTGCCGACCCCGGGTGTCCTTCCAGTACAGGTGCAGGTAGTTGAGCACCGTATACTTTTGCGTAGCCCGCACGGCCGAAGGAATGCTGCTGGCCCCGTACGGCATGATCGCCGCATTGACGGTGCCGTTGTTGATCAGGAAGAACAGAGCGTCCTCGATGTTGTCCTGGGGAAGGTTCAGCGAGATGTAGTCCGGACTGAGATTGATCTTGAAGTTCTGGTCGAAATTGGCGTAAAACTCCAGGCAGGCCGCCAGGGCGTAGCTGTTCGCCGAACCTGCGTATTCACGCCTGCGCGGCGGCATGAGATAGGGCTTAACGCTTTGTTCCATGAGCAACTCGCGGGCATTGCTGCCCAGCCCGGGCATGGTGACCATGTACTGATCGAAGAGTTCGGGCTGATTGATCCCGACGCCCTTCGCCGCCAGTTGGCCGGATAAGGGCAAGGTATCGGATTGCGCAAGGACGGAAAAGGTGAGCAGCGTAAGAACGGAAACCGTGAGCAGGGAGCGTGTGTACATCATGATGGTTGGGTGTGTTTAAGGCAAAACGAATCCAACCGGCCGTTCTTATGTGGCGACCGTTAAATTGTTTTTTGGATGTTGGATGTTGGTTAGTAGTAGGCTCCAAACCTTACCAAGATCCAATAAATCACCCCTTCCCGAGTTTCTTGAGGAGCTTTCGGGTGCCTTCGATCTGGCTTTGCTGCGTTTGGATCTCCACCTTTTTGGTTTCCTGCTGACGGATACTTTCCTGGATGGCGGCTTCGGCCTCTTCGATCTTTTTGCGGTAGTCTTCGATATCCTTCTCGTAGCCCTTCTGGTCTTTTTCGAGGCGGGTCAGGTCCTTTTCAAGGTCTTTCAATTCCCCCTCTTCGGTTTTCAATTGTACCTCCACTTTTTCCTGTTCACAGAGGAGGGCGAAGCGGTCCATCATCTGGCGGGCTTCGGGAAAGCCGTCGGGATGCATCGACGAGCTGAGGTAGGCCCCGCCCAGGTCGAACCAGACGGTAAACAGGGCGCCGTCGTCGCCGCGCTTGGAGGCCAGCGAGTAGATGTCGACCGTATTGTTGCTCATTCTCTTGATCGTCACGTCGTCGGCCATCAGTTCGTCGCCCTTTTTGACCTTCTTGGGCTTGCCGTCGTAGTCTTTGAGGAATTTCGACCAAAGTTTTTCCACCTCTCCGGCATCGAGTCCGTCGATCTCCAGTTGCAGGGCGTTGCCGCTTCCCTGGCTAAAAGAAGCCTGCACTTCGCGGGCCTTATGCTGAGCCGACAGCGTTGGAAGTAAGGTGAAAACGGAAAGCAATAGCAGTAGGTTCTTTTTCAACATAATTCTGATTTTGCGTTCAAAGATCACCTCTTAAATGAGAAGAGGGGCTACTTGGTTCAAATGCTAGAGGGGGATATTTCCGTGTTTCTTCTTCGGAAGGTGGTCTACCTTGTTTTCCAGCATGGCGAAGCCCTTGATCAGCTTGCGGCGGGTTTCCCGCGGATGGATGACCTCGTCGACAAAGCCGCGACCGGCGGCGCGATACGGATGGGCGAACTTTTCGGCATACTCGGCTTCCTTCTCCGCCAGCTTGGCTTCCTTGTCGGAAGCTTCCTGGATCTCCTTCTTGAAAATGATCTCGCTGGCCCCTTTGGCGCCCATTACCGCGATCTCGGCCGACGGCCAGGCGAAGTTCAGGTCGGCGCCGATGTGCTTGGAATTCATCACGTCGTAAGCGCCTCCATAGGCCTTGCGGGTGATCAGGGTGACGCGCGGCACGGTAGCTTCGCTGAAAGCATACAGCAGCTTGGCGCCGTTGGTGATGATGCCGTTCCATTCCTGGTCGGTACCGGGCAGGAAGCCGGGCACGTCGACCAGCACCA
>JAGQXA010000234.1 GCA_020436865.1 Saprospiraceae bacterium
ACCATCATGGCGGGATTGTTGCCCATGGCCAGGTAGGGCGAGTGGAACTGCCCCTTCGGATCGGGGTTATGCCAACGGCCGAGGCGCGCATCGTACATGCGCAGGGCAAAGGCGCTCCAGCCGGATTCCGGATCGAGTTCGATCCCCTGATAGCCGAAGCGATAGTTGTGTGCCGCCACCGAATAGCGGTCGGGCATGCGCTCGCCGAACGGATAATAGTCGGCATGCGCCACGATCACGGCGTTGCCTGCGGCATCTTTCTGGCCTTTGATCACTGCGCGCACATTCCCCAGATGGTCGCTGAGTTCGTACTGGTACTCGGCACTTTGCCGGTAGTACACCCCTACCCTGCCGGCCGCATAGATCGCCACTTCGGTCTGGTGCGGAGAAACCGGATTGCAGCCGATCGGTTCGTCGCCGCCGCTGCGTTCCATCGGGTCGCCGACACATTGTACTTGCTCGTAGATGCTCAAGGCCATTCCGCCGGCATCGCGCACATACCAGGTGATCAACACCTGACCCGCACCTTGCTGGCGGTCGCGCTTGGCCACTCTTCCGCCGAACTCGTCGTAGACGAACTCGATCTTCGGAATGCCGGTCGTCTTATTGAGCACGCGGCTCACCATCCCGTAGGCATCGTATTCGAGTTTGATGTTTTCCTTCTCATCGATCTTCAGCTTGCCGTCGCGATAGTAGGTGTAGTTGTTACTGGCTGTCTGGTTGACCAGCTCGTCGCCATAGTAAGCGCCGCCCACCGCATCAGTGACCCGTCGCAAACGGTTAGGAGCATAGTTCGGGTCGTTCGGGTTGTCGTAGTATTGGTACGTGAGTTGATCCATGAGCGGCGCGTTCGGACTGCTGCTGCCGGCCGTATAGGCGTTGCGTTGCAGGCTCTGCAGGTTGCCGTTGCGATCGTAGGTGTACGACACTCGATAGTCGTTACCCAGGCTGGCGTTGCCGTTGGCGAACGTACCCAGCTCGGCCAGCGACAGGTTGTACGTGTAGTCGAATTCGAACTCGTAGACCTGAACGGCATTGTTGTGTTTTCCACGCGTTTGCCAGCGTTGCGAGTAGATCATGCCGTTGTAGAGTTCGCCCGGCATATTGGTCCGTTCTGCGAGGCTGGAGCCCGTGCGGTCGTAGTCGTCGACGTAGTAGTCGAGCGAAAAACCGAACGCATCTTTGGCGAACGATTGGTGCCCCAGACTGCTGTTGTAGCCGTCCTTGCCCGGATCCAGGTTGTTGAGCTTGGTGTGGTTGATGCTCTTCAGGCGGCCATCTTTCGCATACACATAGTCGATGCCCTGCAAGTTGCCGGCGATCTCTTCGCGTTTGAGCGGACCGTGCAGATAGTAGTCGTATTCGGCCTGTTCGCGCCACGGCAGATTGGGCGCCGTGCGAAACAAGCCTCGAACCAGGCGATTGTCGCGATCATACACATAGCGGTGATAGGCAGCCTCGCCGGAGCGATAGCGGTTTTGTACCGATTCGATCAGATTACCCTGAAAATCATAGCGATATTCCACCGTAAATACACCGAGCCCCTGGATTTCCTTGACCGTCCAGCGAAGACGTCCCAATTCATCGTAGCTATACCAGGTGGCTGCATTGGCATTCCAGGTCTTCGATAGCTTTCCGCGTAGGAAAGTCTGCCGAAACTGACTGAGCGGCACACCGGCCCCTGCAAGCACAGCGGACAAACCGGCATCCGCCCGATCGTATGCCAGGTAGCTTTGCTGCGAAGCGTCGAAGGCCAGCGGGCCGTTGTTCGGATCGTCGGTAAACCAATTGATAGCGGTGGGATTGGGATTGGCGTCGAAGTCGGCAGGGTCCTGAAAGACCCAATTGCTTCCCCCCGGGCTCGAGTTCGGATCGAATATGCCCATTTCGACGACCCTTCCGGAGCCCTCGTCGTAGTAGATGTAGGAGAACTTACCGGCCTGAGCCTGCTCTTCGTCCTGCGAGAAACGGATCCGTCCATCTTTTCGGTACACGTACTCGACCCGGCCTTCGTCGGGCGAATCCTGCCGCAGCCGGAACCAACTGTGATGTTCCTGCTCCGTGGCCATTTCGAGGCTATTGCTGTTCAGATCGATGCCTTCCGGTTGGATCTCGGCCAGCAGCCTGCCGGCCTTATCGAAATACCGATAGGTCCAGAAGGAGTAATCCAGATCGTAAGAGAACGAAACCCCGGGAATCTGCCAGCGCGCCGGAGCCGTGACGGTTCCCGGACCGTTGGCATCGTCGAAAACGACATAGAAAGGTTCGGAACTCAATACTTCGGCATTGGCGCCGAGCGTATTGGAAGTGGCATATGGCCCCAGGTTTACCGAACTGCCATTTACCGTGACTGTGATCCAGTCGTCGTTGGGATTGTAGACCCGGGGCGGAATAGCGCCCGGGAAAGTGCCGTTGGGAAAGAAACCGGCGTTCAGAACGGCCCGGAAATGCCCCGCAGCCGTGCTCAAAATGCGGTACATGCCCGCCGGCAAGTTACCGGAGGCATTAAAGGCGCCGGCTGTACCGCTAAAGACCGGGCTGGTCTGGTCGGCCTGGCGATCGAAGATCGCGATCGGGCGGCTGAGGTTGCCGGTGAACGTCAGCGTTTGCTGCAAACCTTCGGGCAAGTGAATATCGGTATAGCCCAGATCTTCGCTGGTGGCTCCGCTGACGGGAAAGCCCGACGCTCCTGGTTCGCCGCTCAGGCAGCTGGCGATCGGACGTCCGTCGAGATCCGAAAAGCGGATCGCCTGCCGGCCGTTCTCATCGACCCCGACCGTCTTGATCGCCCGGTACTTGAGGGTGGTCAGATTATTTCCGTCTTGCACATAGTCGTTGCGAAATCCGATGTAGTGATCGAGCTCGTCGAGCACGACGAAGGAGGCTTCCGAACTTTCATGCCCGGTTCCCATGCGCATTACCTCTCCGGTTCCGGAAATTTGGCGAACGCCGCCGAGGGTCGCGTCCTGACGGGTATACGGAAAATCGTTGTTCGACACATAAGCCTCTTCGGAAGAATGGCTGTAGTACTTCCCAAGGTCCGAGCTTCCGTCGACCGGGTGCGGATTGTTCAGGGTACTGCCCGCCAGATCGAAGTCGGGATAGTCGTAGGGCATTCCGCCGTAGGTGATGAAGTCTTCGTCGAAGAAAAACACACAACTGGTGCTGGCCGGCGCCGGAAGGGTTCTCAAGACCGGTCGGCCGAACGCATCGTAGATCGTTTCTTGGGCGAGAACGCGGTTTTCGACACGGAGGCGTTCCTGGTTTTGCGTGGGCCTCCCGAGATTATCGAAAAAAGTAATATACTCCTGCCGCACATTTCCATCGCCGAAATGGATCGAATAAGACCAGTTCCGGTCGGCCTCCAAGGTATGGCCGGAATAACCCCAATAGTTGATCAGGTCGCACCAATACAACTGATTCCACCAATCTATCAAAGCGGCGACCGCTTCGAACTTCAGGTCGCGCGAGCTGCGTTCCAGATAGAACTTCCGGGGTACGGGAACATCGTGCTGTTGCCCTTCATCGTCGGTCTTTTTCCCAAAGAAACGAACGATGCGCCCCTGCTGGTCGATCTCGAGCCACAAGTCTGCCTGACCCGCCGCCGTTTCATGCTGCACGGTCAACTGGACCAAGCTCAGCTCTCCGGGCGGAGGAAGTTCGGGTTCCAAACGGAATGGCCCTGCGCCGGGCAGGTCCTCTTCCACCCCTGGACCGGAAAGATGTAGCACGGTGAGGTCGTCTTCTGCTTCGAGGTAGAAAGACCGGCAGCCGAAAGACACGAGCCCGTCGACCTGATCGCCGTACTTCTGTAGAATGCCCATTGGGATCAGCGGACCGTCGGCAAAGTCTTCGGCGTCGAACACCTGCTCTTCATTCCAGAAGTAGGCAACGTGCTCGCCCCTTTCGATCCGCAGCACATCTCCGGCCTCGATCGGGCCGAAGGCCGTCATGGTCTCTCCATTATGGATCACTTCGACCTCCGTGTTGTTTTGCCTGAATCCGTAGGCGATCAACTGCGGGATCAGTTCGGAGGTCTCTCCGGCCAGTCCGAGGTAGGCTTGGTTAACAAGCGACCGGACGCTGAACTCCAGCCAGGCATCCACCTGGGGATCGAGCACATTGTCGGAAAATCCTCCATGTTGCCATTCCTCGCCGTTCTCTGTCGCCTGCAAGCCGGTTTCCGTGACCTGGGCGGCCGACAGGCTCCCCCATTCGATCCTGGCGCCGACCGATACCGTATGTCCTTCGGTATTGCCGTCA
>JAGQXA010000235.1 GCA_020436865.1 Saprospiraceae bacterium
CGCCGGCACTCCACCCAGCAATTGACCAAGGCCTACGGAGTCAGCCTGCTCCTCGACGTGCTGGTCGGCAACGACCAAAGCCTCATCGCCGACATCCTGGCCTCGCTCGTCGTGCTGAAGTTCAGCCGCGAAGACGAATCGGAGGCCGATCAGTACTCCGTCATCTATCTCTGCGAAACGGAATACGCTGCCAACGGAGCTGCCAGCTTTTTCGAAAAGCTCATCGCCCAGGGCTCCGTGTCGCCGCCCGAATTCCTCAGCACCCACCCGAACCCCGACAACCGGGTAGAGGACATCAACATGGAGGCCGACGACCGGGGCTGCGATACGACCTTCGACTCCAGCGTAATGGAATGGCAGGATTTTCAGGCCAGCCTGCCCTAGCCTGATCCGGCCAAACGAAAGTACTTACAGCCAATCCGCTTGCGCTCTGCCGCCAACGGTCTACCACCTCGTACCGACACCGGAGTAGTTGGAATTTCCCGAGCTGCTTCGGTGTCGCTATATTTGGCGCGATTGCCTTATCTTTGCCATTTTTAGCCGGGCGAACCCGCCCACCCGAAGATCAAAACCTTCCGTGCCATGCAACTGCAACACGACGATATCAAGCTCGGACTGGCCCAAGCCATCGATCAGGCCCTCCGGAAACAAGGGGTCGAACTTTCGAGCGAAACGATCTACGACCAGATCGGAAAGGCCCCCAACATTGAAATGGGCCATTTCGCCTACCCCTGCTTCGACCTGGCCAAACAGTTCCGCAAAGCGCCCCCGCTCATCGCCAAAGAATTGAGCGCCCAGATCGAGCCCGACCGGCTGATCGCAAGCGTCGAAGCGGCCGGCCCTTATGTGAACTTCTTCGTCAATCCGCAAGCCATGGGCGATCTGGTCGCCCTGCCCATCCTCGACGGCCGTTTTTTCCGGAAGGACCTCACCCGCGATACACCCAAGATGATGGTGGAATATTCGCAACCGAACACGCACAAGGAACTGCACGTCGGGCACATGCGCAACCTCTCGTTGGGCGACGCCCTCATCCGCATCCTGCAGTACGCAGGCAACGAGGTGATCAGTTCGACCTTTCCGGGCGATGTGGGCACGCATGTCGCCAAATGCCTCTGGTATATCAAATACCACAATACCGATCCCATGCCCGACACTGAAAAGGGCGCCTGGCTCGGACGAATGTATACCCTCGGCAGTCTCAAGCTCGAAGACGAACTGGGCAGTCCGCAGGAAGCGATCAACCGCCAGCAGCTCTCCGGCATCCTCTCCCAACTGGAAGCGGAGGAAGGCGAGTTCTTCGACCTCTGGAAGGAAACCCGGCAGTGGTCGATCGATCTTTTTAACTGGGTGTACGACTGGGCCGGGGTGACCTTCGACAAGTGGTACTGGGAATCGGAAGTCGACGTGCCCTCGGTGGCCTACGCCAAGACCTTACTGCAACGAGGCATCGCCATCGAGTCGCAGGGCGCCATCGGCGTAGATCTGAGCGAATACAATCTCGATTTCTGCGTGTTGATCAAGTCCGACGGCCATGGGCTCTATGCTACGAAAGACCTCGAACTGGCCCGCCGCAAGTTCGAAGATTTTCACATCGAGCGCAGCATCTATGTGGTCGACGTACGGCAATCGCAACACTTTCAGCAGGTGTTCAAGGTGCTCGAACTGGCCGGTTTCGAAGAGGCCGAGCAATGCTACCACCTGGCCTACAACTTCGTCGAACTTCCAGATGGGCCCATGTCGTCGCGCAAGGGCAATATCATCGCCATCATGGACCTCATCCGACAAATGGTCGACCGCGTGATCCGGGAATACCTCGAACAATACCGGGGCGACTGGCCCGACGCCGAGATCGAAGAAGTGGCAAATATCATTACCAAGGGCGCCATCAAATATGGAATGGTGCGGGTGGACCCCAACAAGAAGATCGTCTTCGAACTCGAGAACTGGCTGAACATCCGGGGCGAATCCGGCCCCTACATTCAATATACCTATGCCCGGATCAACTCCATTCTCCGCAACCTGAACGACCATGATCTGGACAGCGCCGATTGGTCGTTGCTGACCGAGCCGCTCGAACTGGCCATCCTGGTCAAGCTCGCCGACTTCAATAATGTAGTCGCCCTGGCCGCCGAACAGTACAAACCCAACCATCTGACCCGCTACCTGTACGAACTGGCCCAGACTTTCAACGGCTTCTACAACTCGCATTCGATCAAACACACGGAATCGGCGGCCCTCAAGGGCGCCCGCTTGCTTTTGTCGAAGGCAGTAGCCGTATGTCTGCGCGAAGGACTGGCCCTGCTCAACATTCCGGTACCGGAGCGGATGTAGGGTTTTCTGCTACCCGAAAAAAGAACGGGCTGCCGGAGAAACTCCGGCAGCCCGTTTGCGTTGCTGCTACTGTCTGTGCGGTCTATTCCTTGGCGTCCGACTTCTGGGTCTCGGCAGTCTTGACCGGCACGGCGACCATGTGGCGTTCGATCACCCACTCGTCGCCGTTCTTTTTGGCGAGGGTCGAGTACGTGCCGGAAGAGGCGAACTCTTCTCCACTCTTCTTGTTGCTGCCGCTCAGCTCGTAGGTTCCGCTGACCAGCACGACATCATCGGCGACCTTATAGACCTCTCCGACCTTGATGTCGGCCTTGGCCGTCATGCCGTCGAAGAAGGCCTTATAGTTGGCCGCGATGGCGTCGGCGCCCTTGAGCTCTTCTCCGGTTTCGCGGATCTGGATGGCATCCTCGGAATAGTGCGACAGGAGGCCGTCGACATCTGCCTTGTTGTAGTCTTCCTGCCACTTGGCAACGAAGTTGTCGATCTCGGAGGCCACTCCGTCCTCCTGTGCCTGGAGGGTATTCGCAGCGCCGATAAAGAGCAGGGAGGCCAGAAGGGTCAGGCAAAATTTCATGGCGTTTTTCATGACAGTTAATTTTAGGTTTTAGATGAAAAATTGAATGATGCTATTGCTGGTGTCAATAGTCCGATAGTCCGTAGGTGTTCGGTGCGATCTTATAGTTGGAATGAAGAAAGGTAAGGAGCCACTGCACAGGAATTTGCAGCGACGAACGGATGGTTCGATGCATGGGTTTAGGTTTTAGGTGATAACTATTCCGAATAACGCCCTCGCCGGCGCGATTCGTATAATGATCGAAAAAAAATTGGCAGTGCGCCGAATTGGCGCACTGCCAATGGGCGTTATCGCACGACCGCCCAGGCGGCCGACCACCGCCTATCGTCCTGACGAACGACAACGCGATAGGGCCCGGCGGGCAAGTCGATCGGCGCAGAAATCGTGCCGGTCGGCGCGTGGTCGATAGATCGTTTCCATAGCTGCATTCCCTGCAGGTTGACGACCGACAATTCAATCGCCTTGCCGCTCCAGGGGCTCAGGTCGATCTGCAGCAGGTCGCGGGCGGGGTTGGGAAATACGAGCACGTCGGCGGCAGATGCCGCCAGTTCGTCGAGGCTCACGGGCACATCGAGCGCCTCGAGGCTAAGCTGCCCGTTGGCGGGGAAGTCGTAGTGCAGTTCCCAGGTGCAGCAATCGGGCAGCACCACCGTGGTGAAGGTGTCGAACAGGGAGCCGGCATCGACAATGACGAACGACTGGCCTACTTCCGGTTCAAAACCCGGATCCAGGCTCACCACCAATTCGCCGCCCAGGCTCGCTTGCCCGCTGACCTCCAACTGGTCGTGGCCGATGCCCGGACCACCGGCATTCAACAGCTCGATCGAGAGGATTCCCTCTTCGTTGACAAAACCGCCGGAAACCGTCAGGATGCCCAGGTCGTTACCGGGCGCGACGGTGCCCGCATTGGGAATATCTCCCTGGAAGTTTCCGTCGCCCCGGGTCAGTCCGAAGTTGACAAAATCACCCAGGTTGTCGAAGTCGCCGGTCAGGAGCAGATCGCCGAGGTCGGCATTTTCGAAGTATCCCAGATTCTCCACGTTACCGGCAATAGTTAGGAGTCCGTAGTTCTGGCAGGTATCGAGGTTGATGAAGTTGCTGGAGTTTTCAAACTCGCCGAAATTATTGACGAGGCCGCCGAAATCGTTCTGGAAAAGCTCGTCGTTGTCGACCTTGCCCAGATTGAAGAACAGTCCGCCCGACAGATTGAGCAGGTTGCCCAGATTCTCGAGGTCGTCGGCATTCGTGAAGGCGCCTTCGTTGCGGATGGTCGACAGGTTCAGCAAGGTGCCGATATTGGCCATTTCACCGGTATTGGCCAGGGTGGCGCCGGGTTGGTTGACGGCGTTCCCGGCGTTGGTGAGCGATCCGCTGCTGCTGCACTGGGCATCGAACGAATTGATGAAGGTCTCGTCGTTCTGGAAGGCGCCTTCGTTCTCGAAGGTGCCATGATTGGTAAAATCGCCCGAATTGTTCAGGCCGCCACCGGGAGCGGCGTTGAGCAAATGCCCCTGGTTCTCGAAGGAACCGCCGTTGCCGAATTGACCGTGATTCTCGAAAACGCCGTCATTCTCTACCGTAGCCGTGTTGGTCAGCACGGCATCTTCCATATTGAGCAACAGTTCGGCATTGAGCAGCTCGCCTGCGTTATCGAACATCGCCAGGTTGGTCAGGGTGCCTCCGGAGAGGTTGTCGACCGTACCGATGTTGCTCATCGTTCCGGCATTGGTGAGGGTCGTTTCGTTTTCGATCGTTCCTTCGTTCTGCAGATCGCCGCTGTTCACCAAAGCGCCGTGGTTGGAGAGCAGTCCGGTATTGAGCAGCGCATCGCCATTGTCGAACTGCCCCAGGTTGGTCAGGGTGTTTTCATTGGCCAGAGGGCCGTCGTTGTTCCAGACAGCCTCGTTGGTGATGAGCGCCTGGTTGAGCAGGTCGGCCGTATTATCGAAATTCCCGAAGTTGCGGATCTCTCCTTCACCGAC
>JAGQXA010000236.1 GCA_020436865.1 Saprospiraceae bacterium
CCCGACGATCCTCGTCGACCCCGATACCACGACCACCTACTATGTAGTCGCCACCGACCAGTATGGCTGCCAGGAAACCGATAGCGTGCTGGTGACCGTGCCGACCGAACTGATGCTCGACATCACGCCCGACACGACGGCCTGTGATCTGCCGGTCGAACTGCTCGTGATCAGCAACGTACAGCCGGTCGACTATGAGTGGACCGATCCGGCCAGCAATGTCATCAGCCAGGACTCTACGGTCGTGATCATGAACCCGGGTCAGCAAACGACCTATTCGGTGTTGGTCACCGATGCGTTCGGCTGTCAGGAAACAGAGGAGGTGACCGTCACCAACGGCGTGATCAATCTCCTGGCCGAAGGCACCCTGATCGAATGCCCGGCTGACGAGTATGCGATCACGGTGACCAATGCCGATCCGAACGACATCCTGAACTACGTTTGGACTGCCGGACAGGGAGGCGTAATCCTGAGTGGAGAAACTTCTAATATGCCGACCGTAACGACGACCCAGGATTCGGCCTACTTCTACGTGGATGTGTCGAACCAGTTCGGCTGTGAGCTGACCGACAGCGTGCTCATAGTGGTCGCCGAATTCGAGCCGGTCTTCCAGGATACCGTTGAGATCTGCCCGGGCGTCGGCACCTTCATCAATCCCGGCGCCAACCCCAACTACTCGTATCAGTGGTTCCCGGCCGACGGCCTGAGCAGCGACACGGTGGGTAACCCCATCGCCACGCTCGACACCAGTATGGCCTATACCGTGACGATCACGAATTTCGGCAGCCTGGACACCTGTTCGGCTACGCTGGAAGTATTTGTACAAGTCAACCCGCCGATCGACCTGATCGCCTCGGCTGCCGACACCATCCTTTGCGACCTGGGAGCGACCACTACCTTGTCGGCCTTCTCGGCCGAATCCGTCGAGTTCTTCTGGTACGACGACCCGGCATTGACCGATCCGTTCGACCAGGGCTCTCCGGTAACCGTCACTCCCGTCGGGGCACAGACCTACTACGTGATCGCCGTCGACGGCTTGGAGTGTCAGGATACGGTGGCCCTTACGGTAAATAGCTTCCCGATCGACATTGCGACGGTTTCGCCGGTCGACCTGTGTTACGGGGATACTATCTCGCTAACCCTGATCAACAACGCCTTCGACCAGGAACTGGTGTCGATCCAATGGACGCCGAACGAAACGATCATCGGAGGAACCGACACCACGGCTAACCCGCTGGTCAACGTGTTGGAATCGACCACCTACACCGTGATGGTCGAAAACCAATACGGCTGTACCGGTACCGACGAAGTATTTGTGAACCTCGTCGATGTCATCACCTCCCTCTTCGCCTCGGCCGATCCCGATACGCTCATCTTCAACTCCGGGCAGACCTCTCAATTGTTGACGGTCGACAATCCGGACTACAGCTATATCTGGACGCCCGGTGAAACGCTCGACGATCCTTTCGTGTTCGACCCGATCGCCAGTCCGGACGAAACCACCCTCTACTTCATCGAAGTAGAAGGCGAAGCCGGCTGCCGGGGAGTCGACTCCGTACTGGTGGTAGTCATCAATCCCCCTTGTGATACGCCTTACATTTTCGTGCCGACCGGTTTTACGCCCAACAACGACGGCAATAACGATGTGCTGTACGTCTACGGCGATAATGCCGATGTCGACGAGATCTACTTTGCCATCTACAACCGTTGGGGGCAGAAGGTCTTCGAAACCCGCGACATTGCGGTGGGTTGGGATGGCACTTTTAAAGGGGAACTATTGACCCCTGACGTGTATGGCTGGTACCTGGAAACGAAGTGCTACAACGGAGAGTCGTTCTTCGACAAGGGCAACGTGACCTTGATCAGGTAGCGGAGAAGTGAGGAGATGATAAAAAGCCTCCCGGCCGATATCGGCCGGGAGGCTTTTTATTTTACCGGGTTCCCTCAGCGGAGAACAGATCGCGTTTCTGCAACGAAAATTTTTGCGTGCCGCCATCCTTTTCCAGGAAAAGGTCGAGCGTTTGCCACTCGTACTTCAGAGGTCTGGCCAACAGGTATTGGCAATATTTGGGCACCGGCAAGTTGATAAAATCCAGTCCGTTCATGAACAGGATGCGGTCGCCAGGTTCGATGCCGGCCTCGGCGGCCGGCGAGCCGTCCCATACGAAACCGACGCGCAGTTTTCCCTCGTCGTAAATGGCGTTCAACCCGAAGGTCGGCTCGCCCGCCGGGGGCGGTGCAGTAACGGCATTCAGCAACAATTCGTTGGCCTGCCAATCGAGCGTGACCAGAAATTGCCGAAAGAACTCATTGCCGATCTTGGCGCCGGAGGGGCGTTGAAATTCGACGACTTGCGGCCCGAAGGAGATCGTGTCGAGCCGGACGTCCGGCAGGAGGCCCAGGTAGGACGTGTCGCGATTGAGCCCGAATAAGCCGGCCTGATTGGACCCGAACCCGGAATAGGCCGGAAAAGACAATTCCTTCCTGAGTTCCTGAAGGGTTGTCAGCGAACCGTCGAATCCACTATTCGAGCCCGAGTCGATCAGCGCCTGGAGGCGTTTGGAACCCAGTTGCATGGAAATAGACGGCGACCCCTGCAAACTTGCCTGGAAGGGAATGCTAAAGGCGCCTTCCGGGATGGAGAGGCTATCCCGATGGCTGGCAAAGTGAAGTTCTTTGCGCTGATAATCGATCTGCCAGCATGCCAGTCGCATCAGGTTGGCGCCGATGATGCCTTCTACCTCGTAACAGGAGAGCTCTACTGACGCCGACAGATCGGCGATGATCGCGCCCGTCTGATAGAAATTCACCCCGCCGATCTCCAGGCTATCCAGAAAGGCGAATTCCAATGACTCCGCCTTGCCCTGAGAATCTCTGACCCTCTGCCGGGTATGGACCACTGCGCCGATCTCCCGGGCTAACTCCTTCGAGATGAGGTTCGGGGCGCCCGTATCGAACAGAAACCGCCGGGTAGCGCCGCCGAGTTTGGCCTCGACCACGATCAGACCGCCCACTTCTTCGTAGGAGATCGTTTCGGAAAAGGCAGCAGGCGTTCGGCTACCGTCGAGTA
>JAGQXA010000237.1 GCA_020436865.1 Saprospiraceae bacterium
GATGCCATACACCTGGGGGTAAAGGAAGCGGTACCAGACGAGCTGCGATAGTGCGGTGGCCACGAAGGCCACCAGCAGGATCTGCCCGGCGAAGATCAGCAGCCGCTGCGGACTGAAGCGCTCGGGCAGAAGCCGGTATAGCACCAGATAGACGGCCGAGGCCTTGATCGGCAACAGGCAAAGCTGGGCAAAATACGCCATGCCGAAGCGCGACCACATACCGAGTCCGTCGAAACTCGAGCCCGACAAGGGAGCGCCCAGGTAGCCGTCGTACAGGATGTAGGCCAGCCAGAACCCGAGGTGCAGCAGGAGGCGTCTGTTTTTCATCTCAAACGATAAAGGTCGGAATTTTTCCTGCTTGCACGCGCCCCGGCCGCCCAACGACCGCTTCCGGCGGCCGAACGACGCCTTGCGCCGCAAAGCGTTGTCCGTACCATCGTACAGCGCCTTCTTACCAATTTCCGGCGGCCAGCCGCTGGGCAGACTAGTTTTGCCTGCATCCGCACATAGCGGAATTAACCGACAGCGGGGCCGGCGGGCCAAATGAAAACCATCTACAACGGTTCGATCCCCCGGCCCCATTTTTTCCAAAAAAGATCAAAACGAAGTCTATGAAAATGTCTACGCTTTCCCTGCTCGCCCTATTGCTGACCGGGGCTGCATACGCACAGCCTTTATTCGAAAAGATCGAAACGGGGCCGCTGGTCCTGCCGTCGACCGACAGCCGCAGCGTCAATTTCGTCGACGTGAATAACGACGGCTGGGAGGACCTGTTCATCACCAGCGGTCCGCAGCAAGGGGCCTTTCATCTGCTCTACCTCAACGACGGCGCGGGCGGCTACGTCAAGGTGACCTCCGGCGACATCGTCACCACCCTCGGTCCTTTCGACGGGGCCACCTTCGCCGATGCCGACAACGACGGCGATCTCGACCTGATGGCGGTCACCTGGCACAACGCCCCGAATTTCCTCTATTTTGGAAATGGCGACGGTTCCTTCGACCATGCCGAAAGCGCCGCGCCTTCGGTGGGCGGCACCTATTCCGAAACGGCCGCCTGGGGTGATTACAACGGCGACGGGCTGGTCGACCTCTACGTGACCAATTCCAACGGAAACGATCCGAATTTCCTGTACCGCAACAACGGCAACGGCAATTTTCAGAAGGTATCTTCCGGCCCGCAAGCCACCGACGCCCGCACCAGCCGCTCGGTCAATTGGGTGGATTTCGACAACGATTGCGACCTCGATCTCTTCGTCAGCAACGAATCGAGCCAGTTCGACGACCTCTACCGCAACCTGGGCAATGGCTCCTTCGAACGGGTATCCGCCGGTGCGCCCGGCCAAAGTCCGCGCAGCAGCATGAGCAGCAGCTGGGGCGATATCGACAACGACGGCGACCTCGACCTCTTCGTGGCCAATTCGGGCTTTTACGTGCAACAGAACAATCAGCTGTTTCGCAACGAAGGCGACGGCGCCTTCACCGAGATCGCCGCCGGCGAGCTTTCGGCCGACGGCGGTTGTTCCTACGGCTCTAACTTCGGCGATTTCGACAACGACGGCGACCTCGACTTGGTCGTATCGAACGGCTATTGTAATGGCGACATCGTCAACTTCCTCTACCTCAACGACGGGCAAGGCAACTTCAGCCGCGACCAGCAGTCGATCGCCGATCTCGACACGCCCTGCAGCTACGGCGTGGCCTGGGGCGACATGGACAATGACGGATTCCTCGACCTGGCGTTCGCCACCTGCAAGAACAACTCCAGCGCCCCACTGGCCAAAAACCTCTTCTATCGCAACCTGGGCAACGCCAATAACTGGCTGAAGGTGAAACCTGTGGGCACGATCGCCAACCGCTCCGCTATCGGGGCCAAGGTGTGGGTAACCGCAAGCATCGACGGCCAGGAAGTGACGCAGATGCGCGAGATCTCCGCTCAAAGCGGCTACTGCGGCCAGAATAGCCTGCTTGCACATTTCGGATTGGGCAACGCCACGGAAGCGATCGAGGTACGCATTCAGTTCCGCTGCGGGGTCGATACCGTGCTGACAAACATAGCGGCCGGGCAGTCGATCGAAGTGGTCGAGCCACTCTCGACGGCCGTCGAAGAACCGTCCGGCAGCCAGGGGTTTCGGCTCGAAGTATCGCCGAATCCAGCCAATGGGGAGGTAAGGATCGAACTTGCTGCCGACACTCCCCTACCCGACCGCTCCTTGCGTCTGCACGACCTCAGCGGCCGGCTCGTTTGGGAACGGCGCCTGCCGGCAAACGGCGCGAGTACCTGGAGCGGTAGCCTTTCACCAGCGGAGCTGGGCTTGCCGGCCGGCATTTTTTTCCTGAAATTTGGGGAGAAAGTAAGCAGGATCGTATGGTATTGATCGAGTTTGCGGCATCCTGTATCTGGTGGGCTGGCAACTGCGCTGGCAGCTTGGGTCATGGTGGTGAACTTCGTATTGGCCATCGGTTTGGTGCATTTGGGCGACAGCTACCCGAATGCCTTCCCGGCTATCATCGTGCTGACGGGCTCGGGCTATCCGGCCTCGCTTGCTTGGGAATCACAAGCTAGTGGTCAGCACGCCCAGGACGGGCCGGATTTGTCCGGTAAATCCAGGAAAAAGGATCACTTTTCGGGAA
>JAGQXA010000238.1 GCA_020436865.1 Saprospiraceae bacterium
AGATATGGGATATGAGATGTGAGATCCAGTATCCAGAACCCAGTCCCCCCGATTACCTTTTGCCGGTTTCCGCAATAAAGCGCCTGTAAGGACCCTGCGAACGAGACCGGATCAGACTTTTCGAGGCGATCGCAGGGGAATTTTTCACCAAAATGCACCAGAATACCAATATTTCGAAGGACCGCCAATTGTGCAAGGGGGCTGACAAGCTGGAGAGAAATCTTTTTTTCTTCGACTGTTTCTCTCTACTTTAAAAAACACCTTTGTTTCTAATTGTCAGATTTCTAGTCAATTGGAGGTCCTTCACCTAAAATTCCCGCTTATGAAACCCCTTCCTTCCATTCTGTTTTTCCTGCCGATCCTGCTCGGATACCTGACCCCCGGGTCGAACGACTCCTCCCCGGAGGTGGTCGGAGGCTGTGAAGCGCTCTTCGAGTACCAGGTCAATTGCAACGAGGTCCAGTTTATCAACGCGTCGACCGGCAACATGACCAATTCCTGGGATTTCGGCGACCTCAATACCTCCACGGAGGTCAACCCGATCCACAAGTACGACGAATATGGCGTGTTTGAGGTCTGCCTGACCATCAGCGACGGACTTGGTTGTCAGGATACGACCTGCGTACAGGTGCCCGTTCTGGACGACACTCCCCCCATGATCACCTGCCCGCCGGATATCATGGTCGACGCCATGGCCGGCATGAATAGTGCGGTCGTGACCTTTCCCGACCCGGTCGTCATCGACAACTGTGGGGTCGAATGGTCGTGCACGCACGAGTCGGGCGACGAATTTCCCTGCGGGATCACCGTCGTCGACTGCACGGCCGTCGACGATGCCGGTAATATCGACGAATGCACCTTCCTGGTGACGGTCGTCTGCGACTGCACCGCGCCCGGGCCGGATACCTGCTGCATGGCGCCGGTAGACGTGCTGTTCGTCATGGACAACTCGGGCAGCATGTGCTCGCCGGCCACTGATTTTCCGACCATGGTGACTATCGCGCAAAACGCCATGCAACAGGTCGATTCGGCCTATTGCGACGCGCTCTTTGCCGTAGTGCACTACGCCGGTCTTTGTGGCGACGAGATCTATATCGAGCACGATTTCACGAACTCCGCCGCAGCCATGTCTATCACCAAACAGCAACCGGCCAATTTCTCCGGCGCCGGCGACGATCTCAACGCGGCGCTGGGAACCCTGATCGACGCGCTCGACGGTACTCCGAATCCGTTGATCACCTCCGGCAATTTCCTCAATCACCGCACCGGCGCCGCCCTGCTGATCGTGATCTTCACCGACGCCGGCGCAGGCCCGGCGCCGGTAGGATGTATTTCCGGCGGCTCCGCATTGGCGCCCTATACGAATTCCAATACGCTGAAGACGCCTCCCTACGACGCCATCTTCTCGGTGGTACATCTGGCGCCGGGGAATGCCGGAGTAGAGCCGGTTTGTGCGGCCATCGCCTCCCCCGGGGGTACCTGGCCCGGGCCTACGGCGGCCAACGGCGCCGATCCGGAAAACGGACTGCTGCCGCGTCAGTATATTCCCGCCAGCCTGATGACCACCACGATCAACCTCCTCCCCTCGCTGCCGCCCTGCGACTCGCTCGAACTGGAGGTTTGCTGCGACCAGGTGGAAGCGGTTTCGACCCTGATCCCCACCGACTCGTGTTGCTACTCCGTCGACCTGATCAATCAATCGGGCGGCAGTTTAGTGAAATTCGAAGCGGAGGTGCTGGGCGGCGACTGGATCTTCAACTCGGGCAGCCTGGTTGGAGCCGGCTTTAACTGGTACGCGCCGCCGACCAACAACAAACTTTGCGTCGGGCATAGCAGCGGAATGATCCCGCCGGGGCTATCCCCCGGAGCTTTGCAGTATTGCCTGGTGCCGACCTCCCTGCCGCCGGCCTCGACCAATCCGGTGATCGTGTATCGCTGGTATACCGGCATGCCCGGTTCGCAACCGCGGCTGGTCTGCTCCGACACGCTCGTCACTACCTGTGGCGAAGGCATGGAAGAACCCTGTCTGACGATCAACGACGTTGAGATCGACTGCAGCCCCGACAACCCCTACGAGTATTTCGTCTCCTTTACCGTCACCAACAATGGCACAATGCCGGCCACCCAGGTCGTGCTGCAAAACCTCGACCCCGGTTTCGGCTTCAGCTTCTGCAGCGGCAGCGCCCTCGTGCCTTCGGTGGCGCTTACGCTAAATCCTTCGCCCCTCTTGCCCGGAGCTACCTCCAACCCGCTCTGCGTTAAGATCATATCGCCCGTGCCGATCCTGCAGCCCAAACTGGTTTGTTTCCGGGCCGGCCTGTTCAGCGATCTCGACTGCTGCCACTCTCCGGAAAAGGTCTGCGTCGAACTGGCGCCCTGTTGCGACCCCTGCGACGGCCGCTCGGTGAGTTCAAACCAGATCGATACCGGCACGGAGTCGTGCTGCTATGCGCTCGACATCGACAACAGTTGCGGTTACCTCTACTTTAGCCGTCTGGAAACGGAGTTGATCACGCCCGGCGTGCAGTTCGGTTATCACGCCATCGGCGGGCCCTTTGCGGCCGACTGGACCGTGCTGCCGAACTCCGGCTACACCTCCATCTCCTGGGCCTATAACAACGGCCTGCTACCCGGAGGTTACTACGACGATATCATCCAGTTCTGCTTCGACGATATCGACAACGCCTCGGAAGTGCCGCAGCAGGTCGTTCTGCACTGGTATGCCTATGTGGACGGCGACGAACGCGAGATCTGCACGGATACGCTGACCTTCGATTGCCTCGGCGATTTCGATTGCGTGGTGGTGACCGACCAAGACCTGGTTTGCGATCTGGAGAACGAACGTTATCTGTACACCTTCACGGTGCAGAATTTCTCGACCATCCCCTTCTCCGCGACCGATCTGCTGGTAACGGTGGATTCGCCCTCCGACCTGATCCTGAGTCCGACGGGCGGCATTTTCACCCTGACGCCTCCGCTCGGTACCGGGCAGTCGCAGAGCGTATCGACCTACATCGAAAGTACCGGCGCCTTTCCTTCTGCCTCCAGTGAGATCATCTTGCGTTATCGCCTGGCCTTCTTCAACGGCCACAGCAGCGACACCTGCTGTTTTGAGAATGTGCTCGACACCCTGCTACTACCGCCCTGTGGCCCCGATAGCTGCCTGGTCGATCAGGTCAGACCCCATACCGGACTGACCCCCAACGGCGACGGCTTCAACGACGAGTGGATCGTGGAAGGCCTGGGCGCCTGTCAGGCGGTCAAGCTGGTCGTGTACAACCGCTGGGGGAACGTGGTCTTCGAGCAAGACGACTACGAACTCGGCCCGAATTGGAACGGGCTCGGCGCCGACAGCGAAGAGTTGCCCCAGGGTACCTACTTCTATTTGCTCGATTTCCCGGACACCGGGCAGCAGCTCACCGGGTTCATCGACCTGCGATACGACTAACCCCCTTCTTCATTCTCTTAAAGCCAGATCCAATGAAAAAGCTCCTCTTATTCAGCATATTGGCCGCCTTGCCGCTGGCCGTTCTGTGGGGCCAGCAAGACCCCATGTTCACCAAGTACATGTTCAACTCCATTGCCTACAATCCGGCCTATGCCGGTAGTCAGGGGTACTGGGACGTCAATGCCACCTTCCGCAAGCAGTGGGTGGGTATCGAAGGCGCTCCGGCCACGATCCTGGCGGCGACGGAGGGGCCGGTGGCTGCCGATCGCGTCGGCCTGGGCTTCACCGTTTTCCACGACCAGTTGGGGGTCGATCGGCGGATCGATCTGGCCGGTAACTACGCCTACCGGATCCCGTTGGGCAACGCCAAACTGGCGATCGGGCTAAAATCGGGCGTGGCGCTGTTCCAGACGGACTTCAGTCAGCTCGACGTCGATCCCGGCGATCCGCTGTACCAGCAGGATGCCAGCACGGCCAATCCGTACATCGGCGCGGGGGCCTACCTCAATAGCGAGCGCTATTTCGTGGGGTTCTCGGCGCCTACCTTGGTGTCGATCGACCTCAACGGCAACGATTCCATTCCGGCCTTTTTGAAGAACCACCTCTACTTTCATGCCGGGGGCGGGATACCGCTCGACGCCGCGAATATGGAGTTGCGTCCGTCGGTGCTCGTTAGCTACCAGAAAGCGGCTCCCCTTCAAGCGCACCTAAGCCTGACGGCCTTGTTCAACAAGATCATCGCCCTGGGGGTTTCGTACCGAACCGGGGATGCGCTGAACTTCAATGTAGTCGTCTACCCACAGCCCCGGTTCCGGATCGGTGCGGCCTACGATTTCACCCTCTCGGAATTGCGCAACCAAAGCACGGCCACCTTCGAACTGATGGTGGGCTACAGCTTCGGCAACAGCCTGGAAAAGGTGGAATCGCTGCGCAACCTGTAACCGATTCTTCATGGACGTTTGTCTGCCAAAACCCTTGCAAGATGAAAAGATCGATCCCCACTATCATACTGCTGACCGTTGGCCTCCTCCTCACTTCCTGTGCGGTCAACTACCTGCAGAAGGGCCACACGGCCTACGATCGACTGGAATATCACCATGCGATCGATTACTACGAAAAAGCCCTGACCACTTCCGACGACGATCTGGCCAAGCGCCGCTTGGCCGATAGCTACCGGCTGACCAGCCAGTTCGACAAAGCCGAACCCTGGTATGCCGCTGCCGCTTCCGGGCCCGTCGTCGACCCGGAGGTGCAATATCAGTACGCCCGGGTGCTGCTCGCCAACGACAAACCCGCCGACGCCCGCATTTGGGCAGAGGCCTTTCTCCGGCAGGCGCCGACCGACGCCCGGGGGAAAGCGCTGCTCGAAGCGATCGAACAGCGGGAGGCCTGGTTGAGCAAGAACCGGCAGGTCGAAGTGACGCCGATGGCGTTCAATACGGCGGCCTCCGAGTTTTCGCCGGCCTTTTTCGGCGACCGGATCGCCTTTGTGACCGACCGCGAAGGAACACCCGATCCGTGGACCGGCCGTCACTACGCCCGGATCTATCTGGGCGACCCGCTCACCGGTTCGGCCTACGCCTGGCCCGGCCATACGCCCGGAGAGTATAGCGAAGGTCCGCTAAGCCTGTGCCGCAACGGGCGCACCTGCTATTATTCGCGCAATAACGACCGTTCGGGAAAAGGAAAGGACGATGTGATCCGCGTCAGCATCTACCACGCCTCGCTGATCGCCGGAGAATGGGTGCCGGGCGTGCCCTTTCCCTACAATTCGACCGAATACAGCAACATGCATCCTAGCCTGAACGAGGCCGGCGATACGATGATCTACGCCTCCGATCAGGGTGGGTTGGGCGGAATGGACCTCTTCATGAGCGTGCAACAGGGCGGGCAGTGGTCGCTTCCGCAGAATCTGGGCGCGCCGGTCAACAGCCCGGGCAACGAGGCCTTTCCCTTCCTGGCGCCCGACGGCACGCTCTACTTTGCCTCCGACGGATTGCCGGGACTGGGCGGACTGGATGTGTTTATGGTCAAACGGCTTGGCGCCGGTTGGTCGGACCCGGTGAACGTGGGGAGCCCGATCAACTCTTCGAAAGACGATTTCGGTCTGATCAGCGCCGACCAACTGTTTTCCGGCTACTTTTCCTCAAACCGGAACGCTACCGACGGCACGGACGATCTGTTCCACTTCGAGCGCCGGCGCGAGGACCTCCTCCTCAACGGACTGGTCGTCGACCTGGAAACGGGCATTCCCCTGCCGATGGTCGACGTGACGCTGCTCAACACGGCCACCGGACAGGAATTTCACACGACCACCCAGGAAAACGGCCGCTTTCAGTTCGACCTCCCCGACAATGCAGTATACCGGGTCAGTGGGATGAAGAACGGCATCGAAACCAACCTGGAGATCGTCGACCCGGCCCGCTTCGATCCGGAGGAACAGCTCTTCGTCAAATTGCTGCACCATGACCCCCGTTTCACTCTGAATGGAAAGGCCCTGACCAAGAACGACCAGCAGCCGGTGCCGGGGGTGACGGTCAAGCTGTACAATGCTACCAAAGGCGGCGAGAAAACGGCCGTTTCGGATGCGACCGGAAGTTTCAGCTTCCAGTTGGAACAGTATTCCGACTTTCAGGTGACCGGCGAGAAAGACGGCTACTTCACCACCGTACAGGAAGTGACCACCAAAGGGCTGGACCGCTCCACGACCCTCTACACCAAGCTGTACCTGACGATCGAAGAGGTCATCGTCGGCACGAACATCAGCCTGAAGAACAACTGCATCGGCGACATCTGTTTCGAAGATATTCTCTACGATTTCGACGACTACCACATCCGCTCCGATGCCGCCCGCGAACTCGACAAGCTGCTCCAATTGCTCAAGCTGAACCCCTCGCTACAGATCGAACTCGGCTCGCATACCGACAGCCGCGGACGCAGCAGCTACAACCTGCGCCTCTCGCAGCAACGGGCAGATGCGGCGGTCAACTACATCGTGTCGCGCGGCATTTCCCGCTCGCGCATATCGGCCCGCGGCTACGGCGAAACCCGCCTCGTCAACCGCTGCGACGACGGCGTCGACTGCACCGAAGCCGAACACCAGGCCAATCGGCGGACGGAAATCAGGATCTTGCGGAATTGATGTTGGTTTTTGGATGTTGGATGTTGGTTTGCTCGTCTCGGGCCTCCTGACCGGAACCAACATCCAAGATCCAAGATCCAAAAACTTATAGTACCTTTGTTGGTTGAAAATCAATCCAATGTCCGACCAGCAACCGTTGACCGATTGGCTGCCCATCACCCGCAAGGAAGTGGAGATGCGCGGTTGGGAAGAGCTCGACGTCATCCTCGTGTCCGGGGATGCGTATGTCGATCATCCGGCCTTCGGCACGGCGGTGATCGGACGGATCATGGAAAGCGAGGGGCTGAAGGTGGGGATCATCCCGCAGCCGAACTGGCAGGACGACCTTCGCGATTTCAAGAAACTCGGCAGGCCGCGGCTGTTTTTCGGCGTCACCTCGGGCTGCATGGACTCGATGGTCAACCACTACACCGCTGCGAAGCGAAAGCGGTCGACCGACGCCTACACGCCCGGCGGAACGGCCGGTTTCCGGCCCGATTATGCGACGAAGGTTTACACCCAGATCCTCAAGCAGTTGTACCCTGATGTGCCGGTGCTGATCGGGGGGATCGAGGCCTCGCTGCGGCGGGTGACGCACTACGACTACTGGGCCGACCAACTATTTCCCAATATTCTGGAAATGAGCGGGGCCGACCTGCTCGTCTACGGCATGGGCGAATTGCCCTTGCGGGAGATCCTTCGTTTGCTGGAAAAAGGGGTGCCCTTCGAGTCGCTGACCACCATTCCGCAAACGGCCGTGCTGCGCCCGAAGAGCGAACCGCTGCCGGTCAACAAGAACTGGGAGGACCTCACTCTGAACCCGCACGAGTTGTGTTTGCGCGACAAGAAGGCCTTTGCGGCCAATTTCAAGCATGTCGAGCAGGAATCGAACAAGGTACAGGCCCGCCGCCTCCTGCAGGGGGTAGGGGAGAAGTGGCTGATCATCAATCCGCCCTACCCGCCCATGACGGAAGAGCAGATCGATGCCTCCTTCGACCTGCCCTACACCCGCCTGCCGCACCCCAAGTACCAGAAGCGCGGCTCGGTGCCGGCCTTCGAGATGATCCAGTTTTCAGTGAACATGCACCGCGGTTGTTTTGGCGGCTGTAGTTTTTGTACGATCAGCGCCCACCAGGGCAAGTTCATCGCCAGCCGCTCGGAAGAATCCATCCTGCGCGAGGTCGATCAGGTAACCAAGATGCCCGGCTTCAAGGGCTATATCAGCGATCTGGGCGGCCCTTCGGCCAATATGTACCGCATGAAGGGCAAGGTGCAGGAGATCTGCGACCGCTGCGTGAGCCCCTCCTGCATCCATCCGGTGATCTGCAGCAACCTCGATACCAGCCACAAGCCGATGACCGAGTTGTATAAGAAAGTCGACGCCCATCCAGATGTGAAAAAGGCCTTCGTGGGCAGCGGCATCCGCTACGACTTGCTGGTCGACAGCTACAACAAGAACAACGACGGCAGCTTACAGGAGTACATGGAACAGTTGGTGACCCGGCACGTCTGCGGTCGCCTGAAAGTCGCGCCCGAGCATACCTCCGACGCTACGCTGCGCGTGATGCGCAAGCCGTCGTTCAAGCACTTCCACGAGTTCAAGAAGCGCTACGACAAGATCAACAAGAAGCACGGCCTCAACCAGCCCTTGATCCCCTACTTCATCAGCAGCCACCCCGGCTCGCAGATGGAGGATATGGCCAACCTGGCCGCTGAGACCAAAGACATGGGCTTCAAGCTCGAGCAGGTGCAGGATTTTACGCCCACGCCGATGACGGTGGCTACCGTGATCTATTACACGGGGCTTCACCCCTACACTCTGCAACCCGTTTTTACCGCCAAGACGCCCAAGGAGAAGAAGGGGCAGCATCTCTTCTTTTTCTGGCACAAGCGCGAGAACCACCAACAGATCCGCGACAAGCTGACCAGCCTGGGCCGCGAGGACCTCATCGAGAAATTGCTCGAAGACCAGAAGAAAGCGCATAAGCGCGAGGTGTTGCAGCAGCGGGGGAAGGCTTCTCGTAGCAGGGGGCGAGGGGGCAAGGGGGCCAGAGGGCGGCGGTCATGATGTTGTTGGCAACATGGGAGGCTGTGCGCTCGTGGCTTTACAGCTTTGGGCAGGAGTACGGCGTCGATCCGCTGATCTTCGCGATCCTGTACTTCGGCACGATCCCCTTTTCCCTACTGGCCTTTTCCGCACTCGTACGCCGCTACCGGCGGGGCCGGTCGATCTATTTGCCTCTGTTGATCATGTTTTTGTGCTACATCGGCACTTATGTCTACCTGTTTTGGGTAGGCAGGCAGATCCCGGCCTGGGTGTATGGGTTGGTGGTGGCGGTGATGTTGTACAGCGGGTTTTTGCTGGTGAGGAAGGTGAGGGTGGTGGTGTAAGGGGGCGGCTGGCGATCTGCTATTAATCCTCCAAGGAATTGTTCCCATCTTGTCGGTGTTGTTCATGAACAACCACCGCAAGTTTTGCAAAGGCTGGCAA
>JAGQXA010000239.1 GCA_020436865.1 Saprospiraceae bacterium
GTTTGCCGCACCGGCCCCGTTTTGGGCGGGGATGGTGCTCCAGGCAAAGGTGAAATCGCCAAGGGGCGCGCTCACGCCGCCATAGTACACGGAGGTCACCGCTGCCGTACCGTCGTTTCCATCGTGGCAAAGGGCGGCATCCTGTGTCAGGTCGGCGCTAAGCTCGCCTGGTTCGAATATCTGGGCGGTAGCATCGGCCGTGCAACCGCTGGCGTCGGTCACGGTTACCGAGTAGTTGCCGGCCGTCAAGCTGTTGGCGGTGGGGGTCGACTGGCCGTTGCTCCACTCGATGTCGTAGGGCGCCGTACCGGTCAGGATGGTCACAGTGGCCAGTCCATCGTCGCCGGCAAAGCAGCTCACGTCGGAGGTGCTGAGCGTAAGGCTAACCTGATCCGGAGAGGTCAGGGTCACCTGGTCGACCTCCAGACAGCCATTGGCGTCGGTCACCGTCACATTGTATTGTTGGGCGGCCAGGCCGGTAGCGGTCGGTGTGACCTGATTGTCGCTCCACAGATAGTTGTAAGGGGGCGTTCCACCGGCCGGCATCACGGTGGCGGTCCCGTCCGGACCTCCATCGCAGCTCAGCGGCGTAAAATCGGTCGTCGTCGTCAAAAGCGGCGGCTGGCCGACAGCGATCGAACCGTTCACGGTACAACCGTTCGCATCGGTGACGGTCACGGCATAGTTACCGGCGACCAGGGCTGTAGCCGTCGACGTATTCTGCAAATTGCTCCATTGATAGGTATAGTTGCCCGTGCCGCCCGAAGGCAGGGCCGTGGCAGAACCGGAGTTCTCTCCGAAGCAGTCGGCGGCGACCGACGAAAGATCGACGACCAATTCGGCAGGTTCGCCGATCGGAATGTTGGCGATCTCCTGACAACCGTTATCGTCGGTGACGGTCACCGAAGCGGTTCCGGCGGAAAGTCCGGTAGCGGTCGCCGTCATCTGGTTGTTCGACCAGAGGTAGGTAAAGTTGCCCGTACCGCCGGAGGCGATCACGGTGGCCGTACCATCTGCCGCATCGAAGCAGTTGGCGTCGGTAGCGCTCAGCTGCAGATCGATGGCGGAAGCCGCCAGGATCTCGAAGGGCACCACCTCGAAGCAACCGTTGGCGTCGGTTACCGTGACCGTCTGCACCCCTGCGCTCAGATCGTCGCGGTCGGGTATGGCTGCGCCCCCGTCGCTCCAGGCATAGGTATAGCCCATCGTGCCGCCGGAGACACTGACGCTGGCGGCGCCATCTTGCAGATTACTGCAGGAAGTGGGCTCGGTAGCGATGTCGACCATCATGGCATTCGGCGCCAGCACGTCGACGGTCGTCACCGCCTCGCAGTTGAGCAGGTCGGTCACGGTCACCGTATAGGCGCCGACAGAGAGGTTAGCGGCCGTGGCGGTGATCTGATTGTCGGCGGCGGCATCCCACTGATACAGATAGAAGCCGATCCCTCCGCCACTGGCCGAAACGGTAGCGGAGCCGTCTTCGAAGCCGTTGCAGCTGGCATCGGTGGTCGAGGTCATCAGGGTGATCGGACTGTTCTCCGTCACCTCGATCGTTTCGGTAGCCGTACAACCGTTGGCATCGGTCACGACGACCGTGTACATGCCCGCGGCCAGCGAGTCGGCCGTCGGTGTGTTCTGTGAATTGGCGGAGGCATCCCATTGATAGATATAGGCGCCGGATCCGCCATTGGGTATGATGGTTGCCGTGCCGTCGGCGCCGCCGTTACAGGTCACGACGGTCGACAGCGGCGTCAACTGCAGAGTGGCGGGTTCTTCGATCGTCACGGTCAGCGAATTCGAACAGCCGTTGGCGTCGGTCACGAGCACGTCGACGTCTCCCTCGGGGAGGTTCGTGGCGATGCTATCGACCTGCCCGTTCGTCCAGGCGAAGGCATAAGGATACGTCCCGCCGGAAATGGAGACGGTCGCGCTGCCGTCGTCATCGCCGTTACAGGTGATGTCGTTGAGAACGACCTGGCTGAGGTTGATGGGCGCCGGCTCGCTGACCGTCGCCTGCAGGGTCGAGTTGCAACCGGCGGAGGTGGTCACGACGATATCGTAGGTACCCTCTCCCAGGTCGGTGAACAGACCGGTATCGTTGGTGATGCCGCCCAGCGTAAAGGTAAAGGGCGGATTGGGCCCGGTGGCCGACACCTGGATCGTTCCGTCGTCGGCGCCGAAGCAGCTAACGTCTTGTAGCAGGTCCAAAGTGGGGCTGGCCGACATACAATCCGGCGTCGTACAGGAAGCCGAGCCGTCGAAGCCGTCGCACTCGTCGATGCCGTGCACGAGGATGCTGACCGTCTGATTGTAGTTCAATCCGCAAACCGTATGGCTTAGAGAGCCGTTGGCCGGTTCCCAGCCCCCGCCGTCGACGTTCACCTCATAGCCCAGGGAGCCGGGGATGTCGTTCCAGGTAAACGTGATGCAGGTATCGCTGTTCACGCTGCAGTTGACGACCGGCGCGGGCAGGGCGTTCTTCACCTCGATGGTCAGGGTGTCGAACACTTCGCAACCGTAGGAATCGTAAGCGCGCAACACGTAGGTCGTAGTCGTATCGGGCGAGGCCAGCGGGTCCGGACAATCGTCGCAACTCAAGCCGGCGCTGGGCGTCCATTCATAGTAGATCTGGTACAAGGGCTCGAACACGATCGTCCAGTCGAGCAAGGTGCCCGCAAAGCCGTTGGCGTCGTCGATCAGGAGCAGGTTCCAGGTACCGTTGGTCGGGTTATCCTGGGCGCTCCAGAGGTCTTCCCACACCCCTTCGGCCGCAAAGGTGCCCGTGTAAGGAGCGCCGGAGGCGGGCGGTGAAATGTAGGTGATCGGCAGGGCTGCGTCGGGTTCGAAGCAGGTCTGCGTGTAATTGTCGCCATTGGAACCGTTGTCGGTGGTCAATTCGACGAATTGCCCGTTGGGGGCCTGCAGAAAGATGTCGAGATCGGACAACCACTTATGTTCGATATTGAAACAGACCGACCGGATCACTCCCGGACCCAGTTCGAAGGGTTGTACGCCGACCACGTTGATCGGCGACAGTACGGTTTCGAAAGGCGGATCGATCAGATAGTCGTTGGTATTGGTAAAGGTCGGCGGCGGCGGTAGCGGTATATTGACCGTGCCGTCGAGTTGTACGGTATCGCTGCTGCAGATGGTGAGATCGGGGCCGAGTTCGGGCGGGATCAGTTCGTTCTCCCGGATGTAAATAAAGAAGGTATCCCGGTTACAGACGTCGCGCTGCACGTCGAGGGCGATAAACTCGGTGCCTTCCACTATGCCATCCTCAAAGGCCTGGATGGACACGGAGATGGTACTATCGCCGGCCGGGATGAAGAGGTCGGTTGGAATGGTCGAGTAGTCCACCCCGTTTGTCGCCGTTCCGAAGATCGTGTAGTCGATCGGAAAATCGCTTTCGGCCGGACCGGGCAGCGAGAAGGTCAGTACCGCATCGGAGCACTCTTCGGTGATGGTCCCGTCGAGGCTCAGCGTAGCGATATCGACTTCGAGGGAACCTGTACCGAAGCTCTTGGCCTCGAGAAACACGCCAGAGTCGAAGATGCCGTCGCCGACGTCGGAGATGACCAGTTTGATGGTGTAGGTCTCGCAGGGAGTCACCACGGCCTCCGCGGTGAACACGTCGGTGAAGCCGTCGTAGACCGGCATGTTCGGCGAACCGTTGTTGTCGTTATAGAACTGTTCGAAGGAGGGCGGGCAGTTGCCGCCGTTCATCGGGTGCAGGTTGTTGATCGTTACCGGCAGGTTCGTGCCGGGAATAATGGCGATATTCTCGGCGCCTCCCGCATACGGACCGCTGATGCCCGGCCCGGAGATAAAGAAGCCGAAGATATCGTTGAAGCTCGAACAGGCCCATTCCGGATATTCTTCCGAGGCAAATACGTAGCGAAAGCGCAGGGTATCGGCGGTCGGCACGAAGGTGATGGTGTATTTACACACATTAAAAGGCTGGAAGGGCGAGCCGATGGTGACCATGTCGGGGTCGGTCGCCGTACTGGCATTATTGGTCGAGGCAAAGCTACTCCCGGGATTGTCGACGCCAACGGCTCCACCGCCGGACGAAACCCGGCCGGAGGTCATCATCAGCCCCCGGTCGATGCCGACCTCGTCTTCGCCGTTCTTAAAGAAACCGACGGAGATGGGATCGCCTTCAAAAGTGACGTTCAAGACTTCGACCCCATCGCCCAAAAAGACATTAGTAATGAGGTTTTCGGGAGTATAGGGGTTGGTCACCCCGTCGGTCACTTCCAGGGGCTGCCCCCACAACAAAGCGGGCGACAAGGCCAGGACCGACCAAAGCAAGCGACGAACATAAGTGGGTACCGCAATCTTCATGAGCATAGTTTTCGCAAAAGGTGACGTCGAAATAGGTATTGGAAGCCCAAGCTCCAACAGGAATTTTGGCAACAGGCCTCCCCATAAAATAAACATTTGTCAAAATTAACAGGAGCCTTCAACTTTTAGGCACGTTCGTCGAACATTTTTTCCAAATGCCAAAATGGCTACATTTCCCCGGTCTTCCCGTTTCCGCAAATGAACGACGGGCATATCTTCCCCGTTTTAGATGACTCATTTCCACATTCCGCTGCCTGAGCGGCCGCTCATCTGCGAAAGTATTTCATTGATCGAAAAAATACCCACGAAGATCGATTGCCAAGCTACCTTTAAAGGTCTTTTATAACGGTTTATAGAAGGCCGCCTTGGTAAAACCTGCACATCCATATCCATGAAACAATTCTTCAAATTCCTCCTCGCCTCCTGTCTGGGAACCATTCTGGCCCTTGTCCTCTTCGCCGGGCTTGGCGCACTGATCGTCGGAGCTCTGGCCAGTTCCGTGGAAAAACCCCATTCCGCCAAACCCAATACCGTGCTGCACCTTCAGTTCGAGCAGGCCATTCCCGAGCGGACCAACAACCTCGAAATGAACCCCTTCGACCTGAAGAATCAGAAGATCCTCGGCCTGCAGGACATGCTCGACGCCCTGGAGGCCGCCCGGGACGACGCCAACATCAAGGGAGTCTTCCTCGATCTGGGCGTCCAGGGAGTGAACATGGGTATGGCGACGGCCTCCGTGCTGCGCGAACGGCTCCTCGATTTCAAGGGCAGCGGTAAGTTCATCGTGGCTTACGCCCCCTACTACACCCAGGGCAGCTACTACCTCGCTTCGATCGCCGACGAGATCTATCTCAATCCCATGGGCGGACTGGATTTCCGGGGCTTCGGCGCCATCCTGCCCTTCTACAAGAACCTGCTGGAAAAGATCGGGGTGGAAATGCAGGTGTTCTACGCCGGCGATTTCAAGAGCGCCACCGAACCTTACCGCCTGACCAAGATGAGCGACCAGAACCGCCTGCAACTGCGCGAACTGGTCGAATCGATCTACGGGCGCTACCTGACCGACATCGGCCAGTCGCGAAATATGACCGCGGCCGAACTGCGCGCCATCGCCGACGGCTTCAAGCTTCGCCAGGCAGAAGATGCCCGCACTTACGGCCTGGTCGATCAGATCGGCCACCGCGACGCCGTGCTAACGGCCTTGCGCAACCGCCTCGGACTGGAGGAAGACGACAAGATCCCCTCCATGACCATCGATGAATACGCCGCCTCCACCGGCTCGAAAAAGGATTATTCCGCTCGCGACAAAGTGGCCGTGGTCTACGCCGAAGGTACGCTCGTAATGGGCGAAGGCGATCCCGGCTCGATCGGCGGCGACCGCTATTCCAAGATACTCCGCGAAGTGCGCAAAGACGAGCGCGTCAAGGCCATCGTGCTCCGCGTCAATTCCCGCGGCGGTAGCGTACTGGCCTCCGACGACATCTGGCAGGAACTCCACCTGGCCAAAGAGCAGGGGCTTCCGGTGGTGGTCTCCATGGGCGACTATGCCGCCTCCGGCGGATACTATATCTCCTGCCTGGCCGATTCCATCCTCGTAGAACCCAATACGATCACGGGCTCGATCGGCGTCTTTGCCATGCTGCCCAATGCCGAGACCCTCTTAAACGACAAACTGGGCATCACCTTCGATACGGTGCAGACCGGCAGGTTCTCGACCGGCCTGACCCCCTTCTATCCGGTCACCGAAGAAGAACGGCAGATCATGCAAGCCTCGACCGACCAGATCTACGAGCACTTCCTGAAAGTCGTGGCCGATGGCCGGGGCATGACCCGCGATGAGGTGCACGCCATCGCGCAAGGCCGCGTCTGGACCGGCGACCGGGCCGTCGAACTGGGGCTGGCCGACCGCTTCGGCAACCTGGAAGACGCAATCGAAGTGGCCGTGCAAATGGCCGGACTGGAAAAGTATCGCACCACCGAGTACCCCCGCATCAAGGAGCCGCTGCAGCAGTTCATCGAAGAGATCACCGGCGTCGAAGAAGATGTTCGCAGTCAGGCCATCCGAGCCGAACTGGGCGAGTTCTACCAATACTACGAAGCCCTGCAGGAATTGCAGCACGCCAGTGGGTATCAGGCCCGTCTTCCCTTCTCCGTGGAATTCCGATGATCTTTTGGATCTTGGATCTTGGGTGTTGGTCGAACCTACCAACATCCAAGATCCAACATCCATATGGAATCCTCCCCTTCTCCGTCTCTTACCTTTTGTAGTTTCCGTTCCTTTTCCACCGGTACTTTCCGGGAGATTGTCGCCTATTGTGTAATAAATTTGCGGTCTCCCTCTGTGATTTCGATCCGAATCGAATAAATTTGTACGAGGTGGGAACGGATCGGCCGACCATTTTCTCTCTAACGCTCAACCCATTTTTGACTTATGAAGCAACTGTTACTCCTCTGTTTTTGGCTCGGTTCCAGCGCCCTTGCCCTGGCCCAGGAAGCCGGGGAAAGCCCGGAGATCGACCCCCGTCTTTACGCTGTCTACGATGCTTCCTACCTGAGCAATCTGCAAAAGCACAACCCCACGATCATCCAGCGACTCAACTACTATCTCGACCACGCCTATTACCTTACCGACTATCCGGCCGAGAAGGGGGAGCCCACCTTCCAGACGATCGCCATTGAAGACCTCGACCACTTCAACATCCTGCTATTGGAAAAGGAATTCGGTCTGACGCGCAACTTCGAGAAGCAAACCTACTACCTCATCGAGGGCACCCGCAAGGTACTGGTGTACCACTCCGGGAAACGCTTCAATGAAATGCTGAACGAGCACCTGGGCCGGACGCCTTCCGATGCGGCAAAAGATCGTTAAGGAAGGACAAAATTTCGTTGGATATCCGAAAAAACAAATATCTTCAGCCCTTACAAAACGTAAACACTTAAAACCGTTTGCATTTTACCCTTGAGAGTCGTCCGCCTCGTTGACGACGGCCTGCATTTCAAATTATTTTCCTCCCATCGAGCATATTTTTGTTCATGCTTGCAGCGAATCGCCGGTTCAGCCCCTCTACTCTATTGACTGGACGTTCCGGTCGGTCTCCGTCCGTAAAACCATTTTCGACGATGAAGTTGAGAACTTTACTCTTTTTGGCTTGCCTAGTTTCCGCCGGCTCTTCCCAGGGCCAGAATTACCAGATGTTCGACGGGATGAACGTCACCGATTGCGGCGGCTTCTTCCTGGATAGCGGAGGTGGTGGTAACCCGTACGGCTCCAACCAGAACTTCACGGCACTGATCTGTCCGGACGGCAGCACCGGCACGCACATCCAGCTCATTTTTTCCGGAGTGGACATCGCCCCCGGCGATTTGCTGTGCTTTTACGACGGACCGGATACCGGCGCGCCGCTGATCGCCTGCAACGACGACTTCCTTCCGGGAGCGCCGTTCATCATCCAGGCCTCGGCAGTGAATGTCGGCGGTTGCCTGACCGTGACCTTCAATTCCGACGGCGCGAACGAGGCCGACGGTTGGAGCGCCGCCATCGAATGCGTGCCGGCCTGCCAGCTCATCACCTCGGTGATCTCGAGCTCGACCCCCGAGATCATGCCGGCCGACACGGGCTACATCGACATCTGCCCGGGCGACCAGGTCCTGCTCAGCGGCATGGGCCTCTACCCGCAGAACGGGGCCGTGTACAACCATTCCGATCAGACCTCGACCTTCGAATGGGATTTCGGCGACGGCACCTTCGGCATCGGCAACAACGTATCGCACGTCTATAACGAGCCGGGAGGTTTCGTGATCCAACTGACCATCACCGACCAGTTCGGCTGCCGGAACACGAATTTCATCAGCCAACGCGTGCGGGTAGCGACCCTGCCTTCCTTCGAGATCACGCAGGACCCGCAGATCTGCGTGGGCGACACCGTCACGCTTTCCTCCAGCGTATTGCTCGGCGGCGCCGATTCTACAGCCACTTTGCTCGTCCATCCGCCTCCGGAAGCAAGTTTTCAAGTGGAAGGCGTTCGCTCCGACTCTCTGCCACTACCCGACGGAACCGGCGCGGCCTACGAGACCAGCATCTCCTTTACGGAGTTCTCTCCGGGACAGGTTCTGACCGACCTCAACGACCTGCTCAGCATCTGCGTCAACATGGAACACTCGTACCTGCGCGACCTGCTGATCCAGCTGACGTGCCCGGACGGCACTACCGTGACGTTGCACAATTTTGCCGGCCAGATCGGCGGCGAAGTGTTCCTCGGAGAACCCTTTGAAGCCGACGAAGGCCTCAACCCGCCCATTCCGGGGGTCGGTTACGACTATTGCTGGACGCCCTTTGATAACAATGGGTTCACTTGGATCCAATACGCCAATACCTTTAATCCGCAAACCTTGCCCCCGGGCAACTATGCTTCCTTCACCAACCTGAATGCCCTGCTGGGCTGCCCCTTGAACGGCGAATGGACGATCCACGTGGAAGACCTCTGGGGCGTCGACAACGGCTACATCTTCTCCTGGGGGATCTCGTTCAACCCCGACATTTATCCGAACGTCGAGACCTTCACCCCCAACCTCATCGATTGGCAATGGGAACCGGGGCCGTACATCCTGTCGACTACGCAGGATACCGTAGTGGCCTCTCCGGCGAATGCCGGCGCGGCCGGGTATCAGTTCACCGTGTTCGACGACTTCGGCTGTGTGTGGGATACCCTCGTAGCGGTCGAAGTACTGCCGTTTACGCATCCCGATTGCTATTCCTGCCAGGATAATATCGCACCGCTCACCGACGAAACGATCTGCGAGGGCGACTCGGTCGACTTCGACGCCGATGCCTCCAATCCGAATCCCGCCGTGACCTTCGAGGCTACGCTGGGCTATGCATTCGGCTTCAGCAACCACCCGCCGAACAATCCCTACGAAGCCGATATCGACGTAAACAGCATCATTCCTGCCACGATCACCGATCCCTTTACCGATATCGCCTCGATCTGTATCGACCTGCAGACCAACTTCCTGAGTGACATTGACGTGTATCTCCGCAGTCCCGCCGGCGACCTGTTGGAACTGACGACCGGTAACGGTGGCGGCAGCGACTTTTACACTCAAACCTGTTTTGTGCCGGGCGCCGGCATTCCGATCACGGCGGGCACGACCCCGTACACCGGCAATTACGACCCTGAAGGCAACTGGGCGGTGCTCAACGGCTCGCCGATCAACGGCACCTGGACGCTACTGGTCTCCGACGATTCCGGGGCGACCAGCATGGGCGTGCTCAACTGGTGGTCGATCACCTTCAACACGCAAAATCAGGTGAGTTACACCTGGTCGCCAACGGCCGGTCTGACGTGCAATAATTGTGCGACGCCGAGCGCATCGCCGGCGACCAGCACCACTTATTTCGTGAACTCGCTCGACAGCTACGGTTGTACTTCGGAAGATTCCGTGTCTGTCGAAGTCTTGCCGATCGTGCCCGCGCCCGTGGTCAGCTGCCAGGAGATCGCCAATGGCGTGATCGAATTTTCCTGGCCCCAGGTGGATACTTTTACCGTCTATGAGGTCAACGTCAACGGACAAGGCTGGGAAGCGGCGAACGGCAATCTGTCGCACATCGTGAGCGGAGTCATGAACGGCGACCTCGTCTCCATCCAGGTACAGGTGGTCGATAATGGCTCTTTCTGCTCCGTGGCCACCGGCTCGGCGCAGTGCTCCTCTTCCTGTGCCCTCGTCGGCGTTCTGACCAGCCAAACCGACCCGAGCTGCCACGACGACTGCAACGGAAGCGTGCAGCTATCGGCCCAAAATGCCGCGGCTCCGGTATTCTACACTCTATTCCATGTCGACGGCCTGTATACCCTGGCACAGGATAACGGCAGCTTTTCCGGCCTGTGCGCGGGCGATCATGTGGTCGTGCTCGAAGACGCCGCCGGCTGCGGCGATTCGCTCTTTTTCACTCTGGATAATCCGGAAGCCATTACCCTCTCGGCCATGCAAACGGAAGCCGTCAGCTGCAACGGGCTCAACGACGGCGAGGCGATCGCCAGCGCCATGGGCGGCAGCGGCAACTTTTCATACCTGTGGAACGATCCGCTCATGCAGATCCTGCCGACCGCCACACTGCTCGAAGCCGGTCCGGTGACGGTCGTCGCCACCGACGCCAACGGCTGCTCGGCCAGCGCCACCATCACGATCGACGAACCTGCCCCTCTGGTGGTTTCGGCGACCGGCGCCGACGCGCTCTGTTACAACGAAGCTTCCGGGTCGGTAGCCGCCATCGTCAGCGGCGGAAGCTACCCCTATAGCTACGACTGGAATACTCCCGGCGGCAGTGCCGACTCTTTGGTGGCGGGCCTGAACAACGGCACCTATTCCGTACAGGTGACCGACCAGAACGGCTGTACGGGCAGCGCTACCGTGTCGATCGCGCAGCCGGCCTCGCCATTGACCTCGACCATCGCACAGACCGAGATCAGTTGTTTTGGCGAAGACACCGGCGAGGCGGCAGTCATGCCCAGCGGCGGGACCGGTCCGAACTACGACATCGAGTGGAGCAGCGGCGATCAAACAGCTGTAGCCGCCGATCTGGCGCCGGGCACTTATTCGGTGACCATCATCGACCAGAACGGTTGCGAGTTGGAACAATCGGTGCAGATCACCGAATACCAGCCCGTAACCCTGACCGTGATCTTCTCGCCGGTCAGCTGCAACGGGCTGGCCGACGGCGCCCTGGCTGTCACGGAAGTCAATGGCGGCACCGGGTCGGGTATCCTGACCTACGAATGGAGCGCCGATCCGACCGTTAATGCCGATGTGATCGAAGGCCTTGCCGGGAATATGAGCTATTCGGTAACAGTGACCGACGACAACGGCTGTTCGGGCGCCAAGACCGTATTCATCCCCGAACCGCCGCTGATGACCATCGGTGTGGAAGCGGCCGATGTCAACTGCTTCGATGGCGAGGATGGGTCGGCGACCGTAACCAACATCAATAATGCCGTCGGCATGGTCGAATACCAATGGGGCCCCAACGCCGGAAACCAGACCACGGCCACAGCCACCGACCTGAGCGCCGGAGTGTACTCGGTCGTAGTGACCGATGCCAACGGCTGTACGGCCTCCGGAGAGGTAGAAGTCGATCAGCCCAGCGAGATCGAACTGACCATCGACGTAGTCGATAATTCCTGTTACGACGATGCCGAAGGAGGAATTTCCGCTACGGCCAAGGGCGGCACCGGACTCATTTCCTACAGTTGGTCGACCGGCTCCTCCGGCGCCCAGATCGGCAATCTGCCGGCGGGTTTCTACGTCGTGACCGCGACCGACGCCAACGGCTGCACGGCTATGGAAACCGTCGAGGTCTCCCAGCCCGAAGCCATTGCCCCGGTCGTGACCGCCACCGACGTGACCTGCTACGGCGACCGCGACGGACGCGTAACCCTCGAACCTCAGGGCGGTACGCCGCCGTTCCTATACAGCCTGGATGGAGAAACCTTCTACGGTTCCGGCACCTTGATCGGTCTGGAAGCCGGCGAATATACCATCACCATCCTCGACGGAAACAACTGCAGCTGGACGGAAACGGCCGTCATTAACGAACCGCCGCCCATGGAGGTGTACGTCGACCAGGGCGACCGGGTAGAGGTCGAACTAGGGGAAAGCGTCGCGCTCGATGCCTATACCGTCAACGATCAGGGTGGAGCGGAGATATTCTGGATGGCGCCCTATGACGGCACCCTTTCCTGTACCGAATGCTTCAGCACCGTTTCCACCACCCAAAACTCGATCACCTATCTGATCAGCGCCATCGACGCCCTGGGTTGCGAAGCGACCACCGAAGTACTGGTGCATATCAACAAGGAAAGACGCGTGCTGGTACCGCCGGCCTTCAGCCCGAATAACGACAGCCACAACGATCGCTTGCTCGTCCATGGAAAGATCGGTACCTTGGTCACCCTGTTCCAGGTGTA
>JAGQXA010000240.1 GCA_020436865.1 Saprospiraceae bacterium
ACGTTCGACCGGCTTGGTGTGCCAGCTATCGGCTCCGGAACAAAGCGACGCTTTTTCTTCCAGGGTCATCTTGGTCACCAGCTCTTTTGCCTTTGTTCGATACGATCCGATCTGGGCAGATAGGGATACGGAGAGCATGAGCAGTAAGTTTAGGAGTATGACGAATCTCATAAGGATAGAAATTAAGTTTATTGTATCATTTAGATACAATAATAGATCGAAATTCGCATTTCTGCAAGGAATTTTGTTTTTTGCAGGAAACTTTTTGCTATGCCAGAAGGCCAATCGAGCCTGGACCTGTTGGAAATCTGGGAATCGCTGATGCCCAGCCTGTCGATCGATTGCGTGGTATTCGGCTTTCACGACGGACAACTAAAGGTGCTCGCGCTCAAGTTGAAGAACACGGAGCAGTACGCCTTGCCCGGTGGCTTTGTGCGTAAGGATGAGAGCGTCAACGAGGCGGCGCATCGGGTGTTACGGGACCGGACCGGCCTGACCGACATTTTTCTCGAACAGTTCTACGTGTTCGGCGAGCGCGAACGGGGCGATCAGCGCGTGCATCAGGAGGTATTTCGCGCGAACGGCGTCGAGATCCCCGACGATCATTGGTTATTCCAGCGTTTCGTTTCCCTGGGGTACTATGCGCTGGTCGATTTTTCCAAAGTGAGATCTACGCCCGATTGGCTCTCGGAGTCGTGCGATTGGCACGATCACCGGGATTTGCCGCCGATGATCCTCGATCACAACGCGATCGTGACCAAGGCTCTGGAAACCCTTCGCTTGATGCTCGATCACAAACTGGTGGGATTCAACCTCCTTCCGGAAAAGTTCACCATGGGCGAGCTGCAGCAATTGTACGAGACCATCCTCGACAAGGAGCTGGTGCGATCCAACTTTCAGCGAAAAATGCTGTCGCTGGGCATTTTCGAGCGCCTCGAAAAGAAAATGACCGGTGCGGCCAACAAGGCCCCCTATCTGTACCGGGTTGAGCTTAATACGTTAAGAAACAAGGATTAGCACGCTGGCGTAACGCGGAATTGCTTATTATTGTGCTTTTGGCCTCGCGCCGATCTTCCACTTCAAGCAAACTCATGCGCGCAAGAACTATCCTGCTGATCCTGGCGATCTGTATCGCCGCCAATCTCCGGGCACAAGGCCCGCTTTCATCGCCTTCCGATTTTCTGCCGCATCCTCTGGGCGAGCAGTTCACTCCTCACCACCTATTGGTCGACTACTTTCAATACGTGGCCGCCAATAGCGACCGGGTGCAGTTGATGGAATACGGCCGCACCAACGAGCAGCGCCCGCTCCTGCTGGCCGTTGTTTCCACTCCACAGAATCTCGCCCGGCTGGACGAGATCCGGCTCGATCACCTGCGCCGCACGGGGCGGGAAGAAGGCCGCCCGGCGAGTGAAACGGGACCGGCCATCGTTTGGCTGAGTTTCGGCGTACACGGCAATGAGGCCGGCGCATCGGAAAGCTCTATGTCCGTGCTCTACGCCCTGACCGATCCGGCCGATGCCGAAGTGACGGGTTGGTTGCAAAACGCCGTCGTGATCATCGACCCGTCGATCAATCCCGACGGTTACGATCGATATACACATTGGTATCGCAGCGTTTCGAATGCCGAACCCGACCCCGATCGCACCGCCCGAGAGCACCGCGAACCCTGGCCCGGAGGGCGCGTCAATCACTACTATTTCGACCTGAACCGGGATTGGGCCTGGGCCACGCAGGTCGAAACCCGGCAACGCCTGAAGCAGTACCATCGCTGGGCGCCGCACATTCACGTGGATTTCCACGAGCAATTTCCCAACGATTACTATTACTTCGCACCGGCGGCAGAGCCTTATCATGCGTACATTACCGATTGGCAGCGCGATTTTCAGACCCAGATCGGTCGCAACAACGCGCGCTATTTCGACGAACAAGGCTGGCTATACTATACCCGCGAAGTGTTCGACCTGTTCTACCCGAGCTATGGCGACACCTATCCGACCTTCAACGGCGCGATCGGCATGACCTACGAACAGGCCGGACACGG
>JAGQXA010000241.1 GCA_020436865.1 Saprospiraceae bacterium
CCGGGCTTCCGGCCCATGCCCATGGGAATCGAAGTGTCGACCTCCATTGAAAACGAGATCAGGCGCGATGTCTCACAGAACGTGATCGCCAAGATCCCCGGCACCGATCGGGCGGATGAATATCTCATCTATAGTTCCCATTGGGATCATATGGGGATCGGCGCGCCGGTCGAGGGCGATTCGATCTATAACGGCGCCATGGATAACGCTAGCGGATTGGCTACCATGCTGGCCGTGGCCAAGGAATTTGCTGAGCAAGAGCAAAAGCCGAGCAGAACGGTGATCTTCCTGGCCGTCACTGCCGAAGAACAGGGACTGCTGGGCTCGGAGTGGTACGCCAAGCACCCCCTCTACCCCATCGAAAATACCGTCGCCAATCTCAACAAAGACGGCGCCAACGTGATCGGTGAAATGAACGACCTGACCATCACCGGCTATGGCCAGTCGACCCTCGACGATCTGGCTGCCGAGGTGGCAGCCAAACAAGACCGGTATATCGCGCCGGAGCAGTTCCCGGAAAAGGGTTCCTTTTTCCGGTCCGATCATTTCAACTTCGCCAGAGTCGGCGTGCCGGCCTTCTACGCCAATGGTTCCGGCGATCACCGCATACATGGAAAAGAATACGCGAAAAGCAAGAGCAAGGAGTACGTAGAAAAGAATTACCACCGTCCGTCAGACGAATACACCGACGACTGGATCCTTTCGGGGATCGTGCAGGATGCCGAGTTATACTTCAATATGGGCTGGCGACTGGCTACTGAACCTATTTATCCGCAATGGAAAGAGGGCTCGGAATTCAAGCATTTGCGGGAGTTGAAGAAGTGAGCGCTCAGCGCTTCTTTTGGTAATTGTTGCCCTTGTGGTATTGTCCGCCGCCTTTTCGGTTTTGCTGCTTGCCACGCTGTTGTTGTCCGCCTCCGCCTCCGCGCCTTTGTTGGTTGTTGTTGGAACGCCGTTGCTGCTGCCCCCCTGACTGTTGCTGTTGATTTTGTTGCGGCGGATTATCGGAAGAGCGCGGGGCCGAACTGTTAGACCCGGGTTTTTCACGTTGGATGATGAAATAGCCGACCACGATCGCGCCGATCAGCAGGAGTATCATGAATCGAAAGGTGGGATTGGAAAGTTCCATATCGTCAGATTTCCTACAAATATAACTCCATTACAATATCCGATCGCTCGTACTCGGATTTCCCCTGGCGGCGAACCACCTCGCGGAACCCCAGCTTTCTGTAAAGACCGATCGCAGGGAGGAGCTTTCGGTTCGACTCGAGGAAGAGCCGTCGACCGTCCATCGACCGGGCTTTGTCGATGACTGCCTGCCCAAGTCGTTTGCCGATCTGCCGGCCCTGATATCCATCGTCAACGCCCATTTTTGCCAACTCGAAGACGCCTTCCCGGTGATTGATCAAAGCGCAGGCGCCAACGATGCGCTGATCGATCCGGGCCAGGCAAATCCAGCCTCCCCGATCGATGATCTTCTCCTGGTGGCGGTCGAGCGAGTCGATATCGGGCTGTTCGACCTTGAAATATTTATTGATCCAGGCGTAGTTGATCCGCTTGAACTCTTCGGCATACTCCGGCTGGTAATCGATGATCTCAACCTCTTCCCACTGTCGCTTGCGCTTCACTTCGAGGATTCGCTGCAGGAAGGGCTTCCTCGAAAAACCGTCTTCCACTTCTTCAATGGCGCGCAACAGGTGATGCGTGTGCGGCTCGAGCAGCTGATGTAGTGAGCGGGCGATGTCGCGCCAGGCGACTTCCATTCGCGTCAGTAGTTCGACTCCATGCTCGCTGAGGGTCAGCAGCCGCCGCCGCTTGTCTTCGGGGTCCTGCAACGAAACGATCAATCCCGCTTTATCCAACTCCTTTCCGATCTTGATGATGCCCGGATGCGTTACCTGCAGTAATTGAGCGAGTTCCATAATGGCCAGCGGTTTTTCCGCCTGCCCCAGGGCGTAGAAGACGGGAAACCACTTCGGGTCAAAGTCGATCCCGTACTCGCGATATACGTCTACCCCATTGCGCATGATATAGTCGCTCAGCCGTCGAAGCCGGCTTCCCAGCGCCAATTCGCCAAGATCGCGGATCAGATCCATAAATGTTTGGTATTACGTTACTGGTTACATTTGTATTCGCAACAATAATACGCCGGAATTCGGAATTTGTCAAGAGGAATTTTCAGAACAATCGCAATTGGTCGGATTTGTGAAGCAGATGCAGCTCGCAGTCGTATTCGGGCATGGTACGCCCTGCGAAGAATTTTCTGCGGGCCAGCTGGAATTGACTCCGGATGATTTCGGCGTACCGTCCCTCTCCGACCATCCGCTTACCGAAACGGCTGTCGTTTAGCTGTCCGCCGTGGCAGGAGCGGATCTTATTGAGTACCTTTTCTTTGCGGTCGGGAAAAGTTTTCGCCAACCAATCGGCAAAGATCTCCGCCACATCGCCGTTCAGACGAACCATCGTATAGTTGATCGAGCGGGCGCCCCGGGCCGCGCTTTCCCTGGCCAATTCAAATATCTCCTGCTCGTTCAGTCCGGGTATGATCGGAGCGGCCATTACATTGACCGGCACGCCGGCATCCGAAAGCTCTTCGATAGCCTGTAAGCGGCCGTCCACGGAGCTGGTCCGCGGCTCCAGACTACGCCGGAGGGTTTCATCGAGCGTTGTCAAGGAGATGGACACCTTCAGCAGCCGGTGTTCCGCCAGTTTTGTCAGCAGATCCAGGTCTCTCAGGATCAACTTGTTCTTAGTGATGATGCCGACCGGGTGTCGGTACTTCCAAAGCACTTCCAGGACAGCGCGGGTAAGCCGGTAGGTCTTTTCGGCGGGCTGGTAACAATCCGTATTTCCGGACAACATGATCGGGCTGGCCGACCATTTCGGATCGCGCAATCGTTTCTCCAGCAATCCTGCTACATCTTTCTTCACCAGTATTTGCTGTTCGAAGTCCAATCCGGCGCTGTATCCCCAATACGGATGCGTGTTGCGAGCGTAACAGTACACGCATCCATGCTCGCAACCTTGATAAGGGTTCATCGAAAACCCCATTCCGATGTCGGGGCTGTCGATCTTGTTCAGGAAGCTCTTCGGGTAAACCTCGGTGTACTCCGTTCGGCCGGCTTCTTCCGGCGGCAGATCGGCCAGTTGGGGCTCTTCTGTGTAGCGCAAACGGTGATAAGGGTTGGCGGGGTTGATCTGGGCTCCCCTACCCTTTTGATGTGGCGCAGGCATAAGTGACATTTTGCCTACAATATAAAACAAAAAGTTTATTAATGCTTATTTGACACGTTTTGTTTTATCGCATAAGTAACACATCTCCTTTGATGATCTCGGTACGGCCGTCTGCCAGGTTCAACTGGGCGAACCAGGTGTAGACTCCGGTGTCCAGCGGTTTTCCCCGATAGGTGCCGTCCCAGCCAAAATTCGGGTCATTGGGCGGGATCTGGTAGTATTGAAAGACGGGCTCACCCCAGCGATCGAATACCAGGAAGGCTTGGATCCGTTCCAGGTAACCGGGTTCGGCAAAGACAAAGAAGCGTTCGTTCTCTCCATCGCCGTTCGGTGAAAAGGCATTTGGCACATAGACCTGCCCCTGCTTTTTGTTTTCCTCTACCGTGATCAGCACGCTGGCCAGTGCCAGGCAGCCGCTCGAACTCTCTACCTCGACGGTGTAAAGCGTGGTCGTGCCCGGGCTGGCCAAGGGGTTCAGACAGTCGTCGCAGCTCAGTCCGGCCGAGGGGCTCCAGCTTATACTCGACAACAGATCAGGCGTAAGGCTTGGCAAAACCGTCAACTCGATCTCCTCTCCTTCCACGAGCAAGATCTCTTCTGCGAGGCTCAGTTCCACGGGCCATACCGGAGGTAACTCGACCGCTTCGGCGATCGATTCGCAGCCTTCCGAATCCTGCAGCAAGAGGTCATAGACGCCGGCGGGAAGTTCGGCAAACAGTCCGGTAGACTGAAACGTTGCGCCTCCGTCGATCGAGTACACAAAGGGAGGCGTACCGCTACCGGTCGCAAGCAGTTCCACTTCTCCGGTCGGTTCCTCACAATCAGGCAACTGCAGTTCAAAAGTAAAGGCGGGTATCTCGGCCGGAGTTACTGATACGGAGTCCACATCGACACAGCCGTTGACGGAGTTGGTGACGGTCAACAGATACCATCCCGGCGATGCGATCTCGATACTGGCTTGCGCCGAATTCCCTGCGATCTGTCCATCGGCTGTCGTCCAGTTGAAGACCGGATCGGTCCCTGCGTTCGCCGCAGATCCGGACAAGGGCGCCGTCAATTGGTCACAAGGGAAGCCAAAAGGCGTTCCTGCCTCGGCAAGCGGCGGTTGCTGGTCGGCTGAAACGACCACCTCTGCACTGGCCGTACAGCCATTGCCCAGATCGGTGATCGTGAGCGTATAGGTTCCCGGAGCGTCGATCAGGGGCTCTAAGCCAGTTGCTCCGGACAGGAAGTTTCCGTCGAGCGTTTCCCACTGCAAGGCAAGATCGGGCCCGCTACTCGATTGAGTGGCGTCCAGATTGATCTCCGGCAACAGGCAGGTCAGGGCCTCCGGCAATGCGATCGCCACAGTCGGAACCTGGGTGTTTTGATCGACCTGTGTATCGACCGTCGTACTACACCCGGTCGCCTGGTCGATCACCGTCAGGGTGTAGGTGCCGGCAGCATCGACCGTAGCTTCCGGCTGGTCGGCGACGCCGACAATATGGCCGTCGATCGTACTCCACTGCCAGTCGACGGTAGTGGGTGCAGACTGTCCGGTCAGCAATACGCTTGCCGAGACACAGGTGATCGATGCTGCCGGGTCGATCGACACAACCGGCGGCGTCGTTTCAGCAGAGACGTTCACCGTGGCTTGCGCCTCGCATCCGTTGCCCGTATCGGTAATGGTCAGCAGGTAGGCGCCAGCCTGGTCGACAACCGGGAAGAGCGTGTTTGCTCCGGCGACTATGTTTCCATCGGGAGTCGTCCACTGCCAGTCAAAGCCCGGTCCTGAACTCGACGTGCCGGCATCCAAGCCCACTTCCGTTTGTTGACAGGTCAAGGGCGGCGGCATCTCAATCG
>JAGQXA010000967.1 GCA_020436865.1 Saprospiraceae bacterium
CCGATCTGGGGACCGCTCACCCAGCGACTATTGCTCAACCTGGCCGTTCCGCTGCTGACGGGCGGGGTGTTCATCCTGGCCCTGCTCAAGTACCACCTCATCGGGCTCGTAGCGCCCAGCACCCTCGTATTCTACGGGCTGGCCCTGCTCAACGCCAGCAAGTACACCTATAACGATATCCGTTACCTGGGACTTAGCGAGATCGCACTCGGCCTCGTAGGTTTGTTCCTGCCCGGCTATGGGCTGGAGCTTTGGTCGCTCGGTTTCGGCCTCCTGCACATCCTGTACGGGGCGTTGATGTACTACAAATACGAACGCGCCCCCCAAGCCTGAATTTGTGAAAAAGATCATCCATAAACTCAACAAATCGTTCGACAATCGTACCCGCCTGGGCATTATGTCCATGCTGATGGTCAACGACTGGGTGGAGTTCAAAGTGCTGCGCGATCTGCTCGAAGTGACCGACGGCAATCTCGCCAGCCATATCAAGGCGCTGGAAAAGGAAGCCTACGTGGAAGTCAAGAAACAGTTCGTCGGCCGCAAACCGCAAACGACCTACCGGGTCACCCCGCTCGGCCGCAAGGCCTTCAACGATCATCTCGACACCCTGGAAGAGCTCCTGGGGAACAGGAGGAAGGCGTGAGACATGAGACATGAGACATGAGATTTGAGATATGAGACATGAGACATGAGATAGGTGAATTGCCCAACATCCAACATCCAAGAACAAAAGCCCATCGAAGCGAGCCGATAGCTCGCGCGCATATTTTTTTATCCTTTAACTTTGAAATTCAAAGTACTTTATGAAAAATACATTTGCTCTTCCCGATCCGAAAGACCGGCAGCTGCACCGCTGGTCGGTCGTGATGACCCTCTATTGCCTGGCCCTGCTGGCCGGACGCTGGATGCAAAGCGGGGCCGACGAGTGGACGGCGCTTCCGGTGGCCGAACTGGCCAGCCATCGCGGTCATCCGACTTTCCTGTTCCTGCCGTGGAACCTCTTTCTGGCCTGGATCCCCTACTGGTTCAGCACGGCCTTGCGGAAAACGGCTACGGGCCGAACGGAGTGGGGCGTACAGGGAGCCGTCTTCCTGGCCTGGATGCTGTTCTTTCCCAATGCGCCCTACCTGATCACCGATCTGCTGCACCTGCGGGCCCGCACCGACGCGCCCTACTGGTACGACCTGATGCTGCTCCTTTCCTTTGCCATGGCCGGGCTGATCCTTGGCCTGCTTTCTCTCCGGGAAATACATCGCTGGCTGCGGCGCTGGCTGCCCCCACCACTAGAATGGCCTGCCATCGCCCTACTGCTGGCCGCCGGCAGTTACGGCATTTTCATCGGCCGTTTCCTGCGCTTCAATAGCTGGGACCTTCTGATCGATCCCCTCGATATCGGGCGCGGGCTCTTGCATCCGCTACTGGCGCCGGGTCGGTACGAGTCGACCCTGGGCTTGTTCCCGGTGCTGACCGTGTTCCTCGGGCTCATCTATTTCCTCTTTCACCTGCTGCTAGAAAAAGAATAGTCATGCGCAACCAACTCATCACTCAGTGGACCCTCTTTGCATGCACCTTGGCCTACCCCGCCCTTTTCTGGAAAGCGGCGGCAGGCATGAACGTTCTTGCCTACACCATGCTGATCCTCGGGGCGCTATGGCTCCTGCAGCCGGAATGCCGGCACGACCGGCGCGTCCGGGGACTGGCGTTTATGACCTTGCTCACCGCCCTGGCCTATGTGGCCACCCGCCAATCCTTTGCCTGGTGGATGCAGTCGTTCGGTCTGCTGGCAACCGTCGGATACGCGCAACGCCGCGAGCTACGCTTCCTCGGCTATGCGCTGCTGATGCCGGTCGTCAACCTGATCCAATCGCCGCTCTTTCTGGCCCGTTTCAGCAGCCGGTTTGCCGATCGTGGCCCCAGCGCCCGGCATCTTCTCCGCGTCGGTCGGCAGGCGGCCGCGCCCGTGCTGATCATCGGCCTATTCCTGACGATCTACCTGCAGGCCAATGCCCGCTTCGCAGAGTTGGCAGAGGCCTTTTGGACGCGGCTTATCCATCCCTTCCGTGGAGATCTGCCCTGGTCGTTGGTGGGGTCGGTTGTGGTGGGGTTCCTGCTGGCGGTCAGCCTGCTGGCGCCGGCGGCAAAGAATTGGTTTGCCAGACTGGAAGCCGGCCGGGATCTTAGCCTAACACGAAGGAGGAAGGTCTTTCGCGGCTCGATGTTGGCCCTGAAGCGGCAGTATCAATCCGGACAATGGCTCCTTTGGATGCTCAACCTGCTACTGCTGACCGTCAACGCTACCGATCTCTACTACGTCTGGTTTCGCGCAGAA
>JAGQXA010000242.1 GCA_020436865.1 Saprospiraceae bacterium
GCGCTACTGGGCACCGAACGACCATTGGGCGTTGACATTGCCTACCGGTCGCCCGACAACTGGAAGCTCATTCCCTGGTTCGACGCCCTTTTTAAGGATCCGGAATTTTACCGGGCCTATATGGCGGCTTTGGAGAGGGTCACGCAACGCAAGTTTCTAGACGATTTCTTCGAGGAATATGGACAGGAACTGGAAGATAACCGGTCTTTTCTGCACCGCGATTACCCCTTATTTCGCTTCACCCCGGAAGAGATCCTGTATGAGAACCAGGAATACGTCAGAAATACCCTGCAGGAAGAGCGGTTGCTTTTCCCGCACTACAATTCGCATCGAAGTACCGCCGGACAGATCCACCTGGATGTAGTCAATGCCCAGTATTTTCCGGTGGAGATCCTGGGCGCAACCCTGGGCGATACCCTCGAGTTACCACTGGCCGAACCGGCTGAGATCATACAGGCCAGCATCACCTTCCTCCATAAAGGGGTGCAGGGCGTGAAAATAGCCGTTCCTCCGGGACTGCAGTGGACCGACGACCTAGCCGCCGGCTTGCAACTGCGCTGCCGGATACTCGGTTCCAGCCGGATCGTGACCGATCCGGTCGAGCATCAGGCCATCGTTGACGATGAACTCCTGAGAAAGCGCTGGCCGGGCCAGACCAGTGGTTTGGCCGGCTTCGACTTCCTGCAGGTCGATTCGCAGGCCCGGCGCATCCTGATCCGGCCCGGAAATCATCACATCGTCTGCGACCTGGTCTTCCCGGAAGGTTACCGGGTGCTGGCCGGCAGGGGAACGACGATCGACCTGACCCATGGGGCCGGCATTTTTTCCTACTCGCCGCTGGAGTTCATCGGAAGCGCGCAGGCTCCGATCCTGATCTATTCCTCCGATGGCAGCGGGCAAGGGCTGACCGTCGTAGCCGCCGATAGGATGTCTTATCTGCGGCATGTGCGTTTCGATCATTTGCCCGACCCCTCCGATGCGACCTGGGACCTGCCCGCGGTGGTGACCTTCGATCGATCGCCGGTCGAGTTCGACCACTGTTTTTGGGGAAATAACGGTAAGGGCAGCTCCCTGCTGCGGATCAGCCGGGGGCGATTTGCCGTCCGGCATTCGGTTTTCCAAAATGCCGGCGCGACCGCCCTGTCGGGTGAACTGTCGATCGGCAAACTCGAAGATTGCCAGTTCCTGAATTCGGGAAAAGAAGCGCTCCGATTCGACGGTTGCCGGGTCGATCTCGAACAGATCCAGATCAACGGTGCAAAACAGGGCATCGTGGTCGTCGACAAAAGCTCCGTCTTTGGATGGAAGCTCGAGGTTCGACGAACGGACCTGGCCGTGGTCGCGACGGACCTTAGCAAGGTCTTGCTCAACACGGTCGCGGTGTCGGAAAGTGAAGTGGCCTATGTGGCCGTGCAGAAAAAAGGCGACCATGGCCCGGCGATCATGGAAATCGAAAATGCGGCCGAGCTGACCGGTAGAAAGGTGAAAACGCCGTTTGTCGTCAGCCCGGGCAGCCGCCTGATCGTCAACGATCGGTTTATTGAGATAAAGAAGAACATGCCGGAGGAGCTTACACATCTCCTCCAATAACCCCGCTACGGGAAAATACCTGCCAATTTTTTTGAACTACCCAATCCATTTTGGTTTATGAAGCCGAGACAGTACTTACTCTGGAGCATTGTTTTTATCTTTTTCTGTGCAGAACTGGCAGGACAAACCATTGTGCGCGGTCCGTACCTTCAGTCGGGCACGACCAGTAGCATGGTCGTTCGCTGGCGTACCGACCTCGCGACCGACAGCAAGGTTTGGTACGGCAGTAGCCCGACGAACCTGACCTTTAACATTACGTTGCCGGGCAGTCGCACGGAGCATGTGATGCAGATCAATGGTCTGTCGACCAACACGACGTATTATTACGCCGTCGGGAACAGTACCGGTCAACTCACTACCCCCAGTAGCGGTCACCGGTTCAAGACGAACCCGGCCCCCGGTTCCTCCTTGGCCACGAATATCTGGGTGTTGGGCGACTGCGGAACGGCCAATGACAATGCCCGTTCGGTGCGCGATGGCTACTACAACTACATCGGCGCCAACCCCACCGACATGATCCTGCTGTTGGGCGACAATGCCTACGAACTGGGGTCCGATACGGATTACCAGGGAGCTGTGTTCGAGAATATGTACGAGGCCAGACTGATCAATTCACCTCTGTATTCCTGTCCGGGCAACCACGAAATGTTTTCGGCCGACAGCCCGACGCAAAGTGGGGTGTACTACGACATCTTTACGTTCCCCGTTGCCGGCCAGGCCGGTGGCGTCGCATCGGGCACGGAAGCCTATTTTTCCTATGACTATGGCAATATCCATGTCATTTCGATGGACTCCGACGATACCGATCGCAGCGCCGGGTCGCCGATGATGAACTGGCTGGAAGCCGATCTGATGGCAAATACCAAGGAATGGGTGATCGCGATCTTTCACCATACGCCCTACTACTCCACCTCCACCAATGGAGCGGATATGCGCAACAACGCCCTGCCCATCCTCGAAAGCTACGGCGTCGATCTGGTGTTGGTCGGACATACGCACAATTACCAGCGCTCCTTCCTGATCAATGGGCACTATGGGATCAACTTCGACTCTACCACGATGGCCGTCGATCTCGGTGACGGCCGACTGGACGGCGATGGAGCTTATTTCAAAACCGTGACCGGCGCGGATGCCGGCAAAGGCGCCGTATACATCCTGACAGGATCGGCCGGCCAGGTAACCGGCCATCCGCTCGACGACCCGATCATGAAAGTGGGCTTGATCGAACTCGGTTCCGTGTCGATCGAAGTTCTGGGGCATCAAATGGATGTGAAGTTCCTGGATACCAACGGAAATATCGATGACTACTTTACGATCGTCAAACAGTCGCCTGTAGGAGCTTCTCCTGTAGTGAGCATTACCTCGCCGCTAGATGGCGCCTACTACCCGGCGCCTCAGGCCATTACCGTCAATGCATCGGCTTCCGATCCGGACGGAACGATCGACTTCGTGTCCTTCTCGGTTAATGGGCAGTTGATCGGTACCGACAATACCTTCCCCTATTCCCAACCATGGACCATCCCAGCCGATGGTATCTACAATCTGACCGCCGTTGCCTGGGACAATGACGGCAATTCGAAGGCCTCCGTTCCCATACAGATCTTTGCGGGCCTGATCACGACCTGCTCTAAGGTCAATGCCAGCAGTGATGATGCAGAGGAAGATCCGAGCGGGGCCGTTTCCCTGATCAGCCCAGACCTGGAACTGGTCAACGATGCGGGCTTGCAAACCGTCGGTTTGCGCTTTACCGGACTCGATATCCCGAAGGACGCCTATATTACCAATGCTTATATCCAGTTTACGGCTGATGAGACTGGGTTTGACGATCCCTGTATCCTGAATATTTACGGGGAAGATGCGGACAATGCCGCCACCTTCACCACCTCGAACGGAAATGTATCGACCCGGCCACGAACCTCGGCGGTGATCAATTGGACGCCCCCGATCTGGCAGAACGTCGGCGATGCCGGCCCTGCTCAACAAACGCCGGATATTTCCGCGATCATTCAGGAGATCGTCACTCGACCCGGTTATACCCAAAACAGCGCGATCAGCATCATCATCGATGGAATTGGCCGGCGGGTTGCCGAGTCTTCAAACGGAGCGGCTACCCTTGCGCCGGAGATCTGTGTGGAATACGATCTGGATCCGCCGGTCTTCGATTGTCCCCTGCTCTTTGCCAATATCGGCGATCCTTGCGACGACGGCGATCCCTGCACGATCAACGATGTGGTCCAGGCTAACTGTAACTGTGCCGGCACCCTCCAGGATAGCGACGGCGACGGCGTGTGCGATGCCGACGATCTTTGTCCCGGCGGCCCCGAACCGGGCACGCCTTGCGACGACGGCGATCCGCAGACCGGCGGCGAAACCATCCAGTCCGACTGTACCTGCGGAGGCGGCACGACCGGCCCGGTACAGACCTGTTCTTCCATAGCCGCTACGAGCGACGATGTCGAGCAAACCCAGTCGGGCAACGTCAGCCTCGGCAGCTCCGATCTCGAACTCGTGCTCGACCCGGGCACCCAGGTGATCGGCATGCGCTTCCTGAACCTGAACATTCCGCAGGGCGCGGTCATTTCCAGCGCCTCGCTGCGTTTTACCGTCGATGAAAACTCGAATATCAACCCCTGCAACCTGACCATCTACGGCCAGGACAGCGACGATCCGATCACCTTCGTCAACTCGAACGGTAATGTCACTAACCGCCCAAAGACCACTGCCTCGGTGGCCTGGTCGCCACCCGACTGGCTGGTGGTGGGCGATTCCGGCCCCGATCAGACCACACCCGATCTGACCTCCATTATCCAGGAGATCGTCGACCGGCCCGGCTTTTCGAACGCCAGCGCCATTGTGCTGATCATCGAAGGCGTAGGTCAACGGGTGGCGGAATCGTTCGACGGTACGGCAGCCAGCGCCCCCCGGCTGTGTATCGTCTATTCGACGGTCACTTATGATTGCCCCGGCCTGCAATTGAATATCGGCGATCCGTGCGACGACGGCGATCCTTGTACAGCTAACGATGTAGTCCAGGCCGACTGTGGTTGTGCCGGCACCTTCCAGGACAGCGACAGCGACGGGGTGTGCGATGCCGACGACCTTTGTCCCGGCGGGCCCGAGCCAGGCACGCCCTGCGACGACGGCAATCCCGCGACCACCGGCGAAGTGATCCAACCCGATTGCAGCTGTGCCGACATCACCTATGATTGCCCGGACCTGCTCGCCAATGTTGGCGATCCGTGCGACGACGGCGATCCGTGTACCATCAACGACGCGGTGCAGATCGATTGCAGTTGCGCCGGCACCTTCCAGGACAGCGACAGCGACGGCACCTGCGATGCCGACGACCTCTGTGTGGGCCCGGAACCCGGTTCTCCCTGCAATGACGGCGATCCGTGTACCATCAACGATATCATTCTGCCCGATTGCAGTTGCGCCGGCACCTTCCAGGACAGCGACAGCGACGGCACTTGCGATGCCGAGGATCTTTGCCCCGGCAGCCCGGAACCGGGCATGCCTTGCGACGATGGCAACCCGGCGACCACCGGCGAGACGATCCAGGCCGACTGTAGCTGTGGCGGCGGAATCGCCGGAGCGGTCAACGTGTGCGTCCAGATCGCAACCGGCAGCGACGATGCCGAAGAAACGCCCGGCGGGAATGTCAGTCTGACGAGCTCCGATCTGGAGCTGGTGCTCGACCCGTCCGAGCAGGTGATCGGATTGCGTTTTGTCAATCACAATATTCCCCAAGGCGCCGTGATCGCCAGTGCGACGATCCAATTCGGCGTGGATGAGACGGGCAATATCAATCCCTGTGATCTGACCATTTACGGTCAGGCCAGCGACAACCCCGGCACCTTCGTCAATACTAACGGCAATGTGAGCACCAGGCCCAAGACCCTGGCCTCGGTAGCCTGGTCGCCACCGGATTGGCTTACGATCGGTCAAGCCGGCCCGGATCAGGAAACCCCCGATCTGAGCGCCATCCTGCAGGAGATCGTCAACCGCCCCGGCTATACCGGCAGCAGCGCGATCGTTTTTGTCATCGAGGGCAGCGGTCAGCGCGTGGCCGAATCGTTTAACGGTACCGCTTCGCTGGCGCCGCAGTTGTGCGTGCAATACACGACCATTACCTATGATTGCCCCGGCCTTCAGTTGAACATCGGCGATCCGTGCGACGATGGCGATCCCTGTACGATCAACGATACTGTTCAATCCGATTGCAGCTGTCTGGGTACCTTCCAGGATAGCGATAGCGACGGCACTTGTGATGCCGAGGATCTGTGTCCGGGCGGTCCGGAACCGGGTACCCCCTGCGACGACGGCAACCCGGCTACGGTCGGCGAGGTGATCCAGCCCGATTGCGCCTGTGGAGCGGTGGCGTATGACTGCCCCGATCTGCTGGCCAACATCGGCGATCCCTGCAACGACGGCGATCCTTGCACAGTCAACGATGTGATTCAATCGGATTGCAGCTGTGCCGGCACCTTCCAGGATACCGATGGCGACGGCACCTGCGACGAAGAAGACCTCTGTCCGGGCGGCCCCGAGCCGGGTACGCCCTGCGACGACACCGACCCCTGTACGATCAACGACATGGTCCAGGCCGATTGCAGCTGTGCCGGCACTTATCAGGACAGCGACAGCGATGGCGTCTGTGATGCCGAAGATCTGTGTCCGGGCGGTCCGGAACCAGGTACGCCCTGCGATGACGGCAACCCTAATACCGCGGGTGAAACGATCCAGGCCGATTGTAGCTGTGGCGGTGGCGTACAAGGCGTAGCCAATGTATGTGTGCAGGTAACGGCCGGCAGCGACGACGC
>JAGQXA010000243.1 GCA_020436865.1 Saprospiraceae bacterium
CGATGGCGCACCCGCTGTCGGGTGATCCAGAGATAGCCGATGGCCAGAAAGGCCACCAATCCGATCGCGGCTCCGAAGAGGATCAGGTTGTTGATCCGACGCTTCTGTTCGAGTTGCAGGATCGTCTCGTTCTGTTCGGCGATCTGTCGTTCCTTGAGCTCGGTTTCATATAGCACCTGCAATTCCGAGATCTGGGCATTCTTTTCGGCATTGAACACGGAATCGCGCAAGTCGTGGAACTTCTCATAGTGTTCGAGCGCCAGGCCCGGTTTCCCCATTTGCTTATAGGTTTCCGACAGCTCCTTGTAGTTGCTGTAAACGAAATTGTTCAGTTGGTGCTTCTCGGCCAGGTCCAGGCTTTGCCGGAAGTAGTTGAGCGCTCGTGGGAAATGCCCGAGATTTCGGTGAGCCATGCCTAGGTTGAGTAGTTCGACTGTTTCATTGCGAAAGACCTGGTGCTTATGCGAACGCTCCAGCGCTTCCTCCAGATAGGGAATCGCCTTGGCGGGTTCCTCCCGGTCGAGATAATGGTTGCCGATATTCGCCAGGGCAATGGCCGATTCGGCCTCCATTCCGTTTGTTTCCAGAATGTCCAGGGCTTTCTGGTACGATTCCATCGCGGCCTTCGGGTCGCCCTGTTGGGCCTGCGCGATGCCGATGCTGTTCGTCAGAATACCGACCCAGCGGTAATCGCCTAGTTCGGAATAGGCGCCGACAGCCTGTTCGAAGAACGCCATTGCCTCGGCCGGTTGCTGCAGGTATGTGTGCACGGTGCCCAGGAAATAAAAGGTGCTTGCGATATAACGGGTACTGTCGAGATCGAGGGCGAGGCGGTTGGCATTTTGAAAGGTCTCAAGCGCCTCCTGATATTTTCCGAGCTGCAGAAAGGCGATCCCGGCAGTCAACCTGCCCTGATAGGCGCTTTCCTGATCGCCGATGGCCACAGCTGCTTTCGATGCCGCGATCCCGGCCTTTGAGCGAACGTAAAACGACAAGGTGTCGGTTCGGGCCAGGCTCAGCAGGCTGTCGACCTCGGCCTGGGTCGGCTGGTCGGCCTGCGCATGAAGTGCATAGCAGGACAGCAAAAGGCACAATAGGGTATATAGTATCCTCATGGTTCAAGGTGTTTTGTTCCGGCAAAACAAATACTTGGTGAGAGGAAGTAGGGACGGGACATGGTTTTTTGATTTGGGGTAATCAACGCTTGAGTTACAGTTCTGTTCAAGTTACAAATTCCGCGCCAATGGTTCAAGTACTGCCCGTGCCGATGCGCCTTCAACGCCTTTTAGCTTGATCGGCAGGCACCATAGCCGGTATGGGCCCGGTTCTACCTGCCGCAGGTCCAACCCTTCCAGGATCACGACCTCCCGTTCGAGCAACACCACATGGGTGTCGGCTGGGTCGTGAAAGCGTTGGATGGAATGATAATCGATCCCGACGAGGCGGATTCCCGATCCGGCTACCCACTCTGCGGCGTCGAGCGTCAGGGCGCAGTAGTCGGTCCGGAAACGGTGTCCGGGATCTTCCCACAGTCTGGAATTGTCGGTCCTGAACAATAGGCGTTCCGTACCGGCCGGCAGGTCGAGTTCCTCCAGGTCGCGGGCCGTAATGCACTCGCGGCCGCGCAGGTCGACGACCTGGCACAGACCGACCAATACATCGAGGGGAATAGCGTCGGTCGTCTTGCCGTCGGGCAGAAAGTGCCTGGGAGCATCGATGTGTGTGCCGGAATGGATGTCGATGTCGAGCCGCGTCACATTGGCTTCGTCGCCTTGCTGCATGTCCAGCAGGGAACTGATGTGCACGCCGTGGCTGCCCGGCCAGACGGGCAGGCCTTCGTGCAGGCTTACCGAGATGTCGATCAGGTGGGTCATTAGTTGATTGGGTTATTGGTTAATTGGTTAATTGGTTAATTGGTTAATTGGTTAATTGGGTTGTTGGGGGATGATGCCGGAGATCTGGGGTATCCTGGCGTTGGCTAGAGAGGGGGGACCTCTATGAGGTCCTCCGGTGCTCCTTCGGAGCAGGGTTTGTTGACCCTTTCACCCTTTTCACCCCTTTTCACCCCTTTCCCCTCTTTTCACCCTTCCCATCATGCACA
>JAGQXA010000244.1 GCA_020436865.1 Saprospiraceae bacterium
CCATTTTGCGATGAAGCCAATTTAGGAGAGGCTGGGCAGGCGTCGGCAAGGCTTCGGCCTGCTCAACCCTCCGGATCTAGCAGCAGTTTTTGTGTAGAGCTGTTGAGTAATATGTTCAGGGCAGAAAAGGGGGAATTGGGAGCGCCAATTCCCTGTAAAGCGAGAATCAGTCCTAAAAGAAATCCTTACAATCGAGCACCCGCTTGTTCGAGCGGTTGCGGTGGTGCATGCGGCTGCGTTTGCTTCCGTTGGGGCCGCTACCGCGCAGACCGCCGTCGCCGGTGAAAATATAGCGGAAAGTGGCTTCGACCACGCTGCCGGCTGCCGGCCCCACGCCGGTGGTGTTCATGTCGGCGCTGATGCCGAAGAACAGCCGTGGTTGTTGGCTGGAGTTGGCGGCCCGGCCGCTGCCGTTGGTATATCCGCCGAAGGTCAGGATGATGGCGTCGGTATGAATGGGGTGGGGGGCGCCGAACTTATTCTGGTAAAAAACGCCGAGGTAGAAATTGCTCACCAGTCCGTACAGTCCGAAGGTGCCCACGGTGACGTTTTCCTTGAAATTCATGAAGGAGTAGCCCTGCATGTCGAGCTTGAAGTTGGGTGACAGCGCCAGTCGCTTGCCGGTGCCGTCGTAGAATTTCATGGGAATGATCATACCCCCATGGATGGTCGTGCGGGGCGCTACTTTCGAGTCGGTGTTCAGGAAAGAATCATTGCCCTGGGCCGATTTGCTGACCAGGTGCGGCAGGTGGTGAAAACTCATGCCGAGGTGGCTGCGCACCTGCCGGACGCCTCGGCGACCGAGCTTCAGCTGGCCCTCGTTGCGCCAGACGATCCCGAAATCGAGGTCGCCGAAAGTGATCTGGTCCATCACCGGCGTGGCGGCCGTGGGGTTGACCACGCCGTAGACCGGGTCGAGTTGGTCGGAGAAGACGAGCTTGCTCCAGTCGATCGACTTTTGCGTAACCCGGCCTTCGAAGCCGAAGTGCAGGTTGTTCTTTTCGCCGGGAATGGTGTAGGAAAAGGTGACTCCCGCCTGGGTGGTATTCAGTGCGGCGTGCCCCTCCTGGTTGTGCAGCAGATGTAGTCCGAGGCCCACTCGCCAAAACGGCAGCTGGGTTTCCACGGCGGCATTGTAGGTCTTGAAGCCCTTGTCGACCGCCAGCCACTGCAAGCGCGCCGCGCCGCTGACGGCCACCCCGCCGTCGAGCCCCGAAAAGGCCGGGTTGAGGTATACGCGATTGGCGTAGAACTGCGAAAAGGAGGGATCCTGCGACCAGGCAGACAAGCCGGGCAGTAGCAGGGCCAGCCAAATGGCCAGCACGTAAATGGGTGTCTTGGAAAAAGCGTGTAGTGTGTGGATCATAATCAGCCCTTTCGATTTTCGGGAAATATCAATCACTGCTAAGCAGTGGTCAGCTTAGGGCATGGTGCTCTCTCGTGAATGCGACTAAATATAGGAAAAGTTTATATTCAAAACAAACTAATCCAATATCGTTTTCAAAAGTATGCTTGGGATGTCGCGCAAGGGATCCACCGGGCGGGTGGCTTTGCGCTTTTCGGGTAAATCGGAGTGTTCTCTTCGCTTATCAATGTTAGGTGAAGGGCTGGGGAAATGTTCGGTTTACGGAAATATTTTGTTTTTGGTAATTTCTAAAGCTCTATTGGTTAATTGGTTAATTGGCTGACTAGTTAATTGGGGAAATCCCAATCCCCCAATCAACTAATCACCCAACTAATCGACCAGCTTGGCTTCTACATACTCCTTCAGATACTCGAAGTGCCTGCCCAGCTTGCCGCCCGCTGCCACCGTGGCCCGTTCGAGCAGGTCGCTTTGGGGCTGCAGCAGTTCGGGCAGCACGTGGCGGATGAACATCTGGCCGAAGGCCGAGGAGGCGTCGCGGGGCAGTTCGTTGGGCAGGTTGTCGATGGCCATGACGTCGACGGCGTGCGGTTGATAGGGGGCCGTTTCGGCCTCTGTTTCAGGGTCGTAGCCGTATACGGGGTCGGCGATGCTGCTGGGTCGGATGGTGGAAGGCACGGAGGAGGCGGGCGCGATGTCGCAGGTGACGTCGGCGATCACCTGAATGCGAAAGTCGGGCTCCCTCATGTCGGCCAGGCTGAAGAATTGCGGAGCGCGGTTGTCCCAGTAGATCCCGTTGATGAAGATGTCGGCCCGCCGGGTATAGGGCTTGAAGATCGATCGATACTGATCCGGGTAGGTGTGATAGTGTACGGCGTCATAGGGTTTTCCATCGCCACAGGCAACGTAGTCGGCCGAGCTCAATTGCGTGAAGACGGCCTGCGTAAAATCCTTGTTGAGAAACTCTTCGGGCGACACTTCCAGGATGCCCATATCGCGCAGCACTTCGGCCGAGCCGTTAGCGACCCGTCCGGTGCCGGTCAGCACGATCCGCAGCGGCGGCAGTTCTAGGGTAGAGTAGATCTGGATAGCCTCGCGGTAGTCGCGGCAGTCGCTCATGCGTTTGAGGGAAAACAGTCCGCTGCGCCGGCCGAAGGTATAGAGTGCGTTGTGGGCTCCGACCATACCGGCAAAGCGACCGAAGGCGATGAGGCGCCGGCCGTTGAGATCGGTCAGCACCTCGTAGTCGATCAGGCGGATGCGCTTTTCCAGGATCGTTTGCAGCAAGCGGCGATTGTAGGCCTGTTTCTTGATCGTGTGGGAGAAGAAGAAATAGGTCTTGCCGGGGATCAACTGCTCGACCGGCACTTCCTTGACGCCGAGCAGCACATCGGCGTCGGACAGGTCGTTTTGCAGCGCTATCCCCGCTTCCCGGTATTCGTCGTCGGCAAAGCAGCGGATCGGCGAAGGCTCTACGACGATCTCGACCGGATGGTTGGCGAGCACGTAAGCACATTGTTCCGGCGTGAGCGGCACGCGGCTATCGGGCGGTACTTTGCCTTCTCTGATCAGGGCTAGTTTCATGGGCGTGGTGGCGTAAACCCGAATGGGATTCGGGGATAATTGGTTAAGTGGCTAATTGGTTAATTGGGAACCTGCGCAAATTTACCAGAATATCCGGCATTAACTAGTGACGGAAAACCCAGCCGGCAGAACTTTTTTTTCTCCTCCCGCGTTACTATACTCGACAACGAATCGGTTTGGGATTTCCCAAACCGATTCTACGTCGGTATTACTCAAACAACGGCTGTTGAACTGTATTCTGAATTTCCA
>JAGQXA010000245.1 GCA_020436865.1 Saprospiraceae bacterium
AGGTGCACTTTGGGACAGAGTTTGGACAGGTAGGTCGCCTCTTCGGCAGCCGTATCGCCACCGCCGACAACGGCCACTTCCTTGCCCCGGAAGAAGAACCCGTCGCACACGGCACAGGCCGATACGCCCTGGTTGGTCAGTCGTTTTTCAGATTCGAGTCCGAGCCATTTAGCGCTGGCGCCGGTGGCAATGATGACCGCATTGGCGTGGATCTCATGGCCGGTTTCCGTCCAGATCTTGTGCACCGGCCCGGTAAAGTCGACCTTTTCGATCAATTCATAGCGGATATCGGTCCCAAACCGCTCGGCTTGCTTCTTGAAGTCCTCCATCATTTGAGGCCCCATGATCCCCTCCGGATAGCCGGGGTAGTTTTCGACATCCGTCGTGATCATTAACTGGCCGCCGGGCTCTTTACCGGTGTACAGGACAGGATCGAGATTGGCGCGGGCGGCGTAGACCGCAGCAGTATAACCGGCGGGTCCCGAACCAATGATCAGGCATTTGATTGCTTCTGCCATAATTCTGATTTTTTTCGCAATGTTCTGGGGCGATCTTTGAAAGTCTATAAAGAACACCCCGGCGGGGGTAAATGGTTGAATGCTCCGCCGGGCGTTTGATCAGGCTGCAAAAATAGTAATTCTTTTCAGGGATAAAAGTGCGCGAATTCCTTGACAAAATGGACCTTTTTGCCAGTTGGGCCCGAAAATGACAGACTTCGTCTACATTTTTTTTCCGGGCTCCTGGAACTGTGTATCTTCTGCGGCAATTGCACTAAAGGGAAGTCCGGTCCTCATTCGGGGTTAGCCCCGTCCACTAAACTCCATTTGCTATGATCCTGCTCCTGTTATATCCTCTCAGTCTGGCCGCTTGTGTACTGACCCTTTCGCTTTGGTTCTACTACCAACAGAAGTCGTTCCTGGGCAAGGTTTTGCGCGGCGCCTTTTTTCTCTCGTTACTGGTCTATCTGCTGGCCTGGCTGCTGCACGCAGGCGATTGGAATGCCAAAACGGCGATCCTGGTACGCGATCTGATCATTTTGGGAGCGGTGCCGGCGGTATTGAGTTTTCTGAAGAACCGCTCGGTCGCCTTTTTTCTCCTGCTCGGAGCCGCGGCTGCCGGGCTTGGCTGGTATCTGCAGGGAACCTCCTTCTACTCGACGAAGCAACCGGCCGATTCGGGCTTTGTGTACCCGGAGGAAGCGGAATGGGAACTTCTGGTCGAACTTCAGGAAGGCGCTCCGGTGGAGCAACTACAGGAACGTTTGAAGGAGTATGGGTTGCTCTTCGTGCCGGCCTTTACTATGGAGCACCCGGACTGGACGGAGCTGGACGATTTTTATGCTGTAGAGATCCCGGAAAACCTGGAAGGCCAGACTGACCAGATCGTGCAGGCCCTCGAAGATAGCGGCCTGGTCGACTGGGTCGAAGACAACGAGTCGGTCAGCGTGGCCCCGCTGCCGGAACGCAAGTTGCCAAAAGTCAACAAGAAGTTCGGGCTGAACGACCCCGGATTGGAATTTCAGTGGGGTCTGGAGGCCACCGAGGCCGACCAGTGGTACGCTCAATACCGAGCAGGCAAGCTGAAACCGGTCCAAAAAGCCCTTGTCGCTATCCTCGACACGGGCATCGATGTGGGCCATGAAGACCTGAAAGGACGCCTGGTATCGACCAGGTCTGAGTACGATCGCGATGTGCAGGGGCACGGAACGCATTGCGCCGGTATCGCCGGCGCCATCAGTAACAACGGCCTTGGAGTGGCTTCTCTGATCCCTTCCGATGACTTTATCGCCCTCACAAGCATCAAGGTCCTCAACGATTACGGCATGGGCACACAGCGGCAGATCATCAACGGTATGCTGGAGGCCGCCGATCGGGGCGCCGCCGTCATCTCCATGTCGCTGGGCGGCCGCTCGTCGCCCTCCAAACAGCGAGCCTACCGCCAGGCCGTTCAATATGCCAACCGGGCGGGCGCCATTGTGGTGGTGGCTGCGGGCAATAACGGATCCGACGCCAGGCAGATCGCTCCGGCCAATACGACCGGCGTAATCGTCGTGAGCGCCGTCGATACGCTTCTCAACCGGGCTTCCTTTTCCAACCAGGTCGACGGCCTGAAGATGGGGGTCGCCGCTCCGGGAGTAGCCATTTATTCGACCATTCCCGGCGGCAAGTATGCCAGCTTCAATGGCACGTCGATGGCCACGCCCTATGTGGCGGGGGTCCTCGGATTGATGAAAAGTTTGCGCCCCGATCTGAACACCGAACAAGCCTTTGAACTGTTGAACCGCACCGGCAGCCGCACCGGCAATACCCTTCAGACAGGCAAGTTGGTCATGCCGGCAGCCGCCCTTCAACAGTTGCAGGAGATGAGATAGCGGGAAAGAAAATTCACCCGGCTTCCTGCTTCAGCAGCTGGCTGGCCAGGCGTCGCGCTTCTTCCCGCGGATCCTTCCACCATTGCACCGACCAAACTGGAAAGAGCCGATAGCCGGCGGTTTCCAGTTCCTCTCTCTTTTGTTGTTCCCACTCGAAAGAGGTCGCGGCCGTGAATGCCAGGAAAGCGTCGGGCAACAGAGCCACCGGCTGATCTTCCTGTTCTTTTGGCGAGAAGACCAGCGGAAGGAACACGCCGGCCGCCAAAGCCTTTTCCGAGAAGTGGGAACTGGGGAAGTAAGGCAACATGGCCTCTTTCAGCTCGCGGCAAAAGACCGAGTCGCGCGCTTCGATCTGGATCGGCGGATGCAACGCTTCCCAGGCGGCCTTACTGCGGGCGGTCTCGCCTCCTTGTATCGCTTCGGCATATTGCAGGAAGCGGTACAATTGCAGTAGCGGTTCGCTCGAACGGAAGAACCCTTGATTGGCGCGTAACAGATCTTCCTGTAGGGAGGTTACGAGCAGGATCTGCCTGGAAGGATGCTCGAGCAAGGAGCGCAGAGCCTTGGCGGCCGGCGGCTCTTCGAGAAAGCGGATCTCCTCCGTGATCGTGCCCTGGGCGTTTATCGGCCCGAACGTCAGCGAAATGATCAGTACATCAAACTGCCGTCCGTATAGCTCGTCGACCAGCAACACGCTCAGGCCGTTGCGTTCGAGTTGCCGGATCATGTCGTTGCCGGGCGCGTTTTGCTGCTTGATCTTCAGCAGATAGGAGGCGATCAGGTTGCGCTGCCGCAAGGTGAAGGCCAGGATGCCGACGGAGGGGAAGGTGCGCTGTGGCGTCTTCCGGATCTGGTTCAGTAGTTGGATCACGCGTTGCGCCTCCGCCTCATTGGTGTCGAGCGGTTCGTCGTACATGCCGGAAATGACTTCCAGGTGCAGTTGGTCCGGATGCTCCGGACCCAGCAGGGTAGCCATGTGGGCAGGTTGTGGATCCGATTCGGAAGGCGCCAGGTCCCAAACGGGGATATCCAGGCGATTCAACTGATACAGTAGACTTTGAGGGTCTTCCGGACGGTTATCCGAAACCAGGATGACCTGCTTGCCAAGGGAGGCCAAGGCGGCGGCTTCGCCGGTCCCGATCCGATCGGCTTCCAATAGGACGACATAATCAAAGGAGGTCTCTTCCCTCGGTAGGGTGGCCGCCGCCAAGGGGGCCGACATGCAAAGGATCGGTATCGTCCGGGTGATCAGTGGAAGATGGTCGCTCAATACGTTTTCCAACGGCAGCGCCTTGACCGCGGCCGGATCCTTGCCGAAGAGTTGTTGGTACGCTCGACGGTGGTCCTTACGGAAGCTTTTCAGGGCCTCCTGCTGCGACTGATACCAGTAGTGCTGGACCTTTGCGGGCAGCAGACTTCGCAATTGGCGGTAGTCGGCCGTGAATTGCGCCAGTCCGAGCTTGGCGGTCGGCGCGTGATCCGACTGTTCCCGCTGCAGGAGATTGTGGTAATACCAACTGTTGAAGGCCGCCTCCCA
>JAGQXA010000968.1 GCA_020436865.1 Saprospiraceae bacterium
CGACTATTTCGATCCGTTCACCCATATGCTGGTCGCGGCGGATAATACCAATACGCAGAATGCAGATTTCGGGATCGCGCAGTTTCCCGGTCGCAACCTCGTGATCCGCTCGCATTTCTTTGCCCTGGGCCCGGATCCGTTCGGAACGGAATACCAGGCCAAGGACGCCATGCACGAGTTGGGGCACAATTTCGGCCTCTGCCATCCCAACGCCAGCGACGACAGCTGTCCGACCGGCGCCATCCCCACCTCTGAAAGGAACGGTGCGTCGAGCTGCATGGGCAGCCCGGCCGACGACGGCGGTCTGTTCAACGGTATTTTGCCGAACGTAACGGCCATCACCAATGCGTTCAGCCGCCCGCTGGATTACAGTCCGACGCAGTGGACGAACATCGACGTGGCGTCGAGCAGGCAGTGAGTGGGCGCCGGTCTGGAGATCGACAAGATCGATTCGTATGCCTGTTGAAGTGCAAGGCACAAAAAAACAAGCCCCACACATCGCAGGATGTGCGGGGCTTGAAATGCACTGTGTTGGGCGCTACTTCAAGTCGAACCTATCGGCATTCATCACCTTCACCCATGCCTTTACGAAATCATTGACGAATTTCTTCTTGCTGTCGTTCTGTGCGTACACTTCGGCGTACGACCGGAGAACCGAGTTGGAGCCAAACACGAGATCGACGCGGGTGGCCGTCCACTTGAGTTCGCCCGTTCGGCGATCGCGGATCTCGTAAAGGCCTTTGCCGGCCGGCTTCCACACGTTAGCCATGTCGGTCAGGTTGACGAAGAAGTCGTTGGTCAAGGCGCCCACCTTGTCGGTCAGCACGCCGTGGCGGGTGCCACCGTAGTTGGTCCCTAGTACGCGCATACCGCCGACGAGAACGGTCATTTCCGGCGCTGTCAGGCCCATGAGCTGCGTTCTGTCCAGCATCAGCTCTTCGGGGCTGACGACATAGTCTTTTTTCATCCAGTTGCGATAGCCGTCGGCCAGCGGTTCCAGCGGTGCGAAAGAATCGGCGTCCGTCATTTCGGCGGTCGCGTCGCCGCGTCCCGGTGAGAAGGGCACCGCAATGTCCATCCCGGCGGCTTTTGCGGCCTGCTCGATTCCAATGTTGCCCGCCAGTACGATCACGTCGGCGACGTTGATGCCGAACCCGGCGGCGATGGGCTCCAACACCGACAAGACGCGGGCCAGGCGTTTGGGTTCGTTCCCTTCCCAGTCTTTTTGCGGCGCCAGGCGAATGCGTGCTCCGTTGGCTCCTCCGCGCATGTCCGAACCCCGGAAGGTGCGGGCGCTATCCCAGGCGGTAGCTACCATTTCGGAAATGGAAAGGCCGGAGGCGGCGACCTTCTGCTTTACGGCCTCCACGTTGTAGTCCTTACGGCCTGCGGGTATCGGGTCTTGCCAGAGGAGGTCTTCCTGCGGTACGTCCGGCCCGATGTAGCGTGCTTTGGGTCCCATATCCCGGTGCGTCAGTTTGAACCAGGCCCGGGCGAAGGCATCGGAGAAAGCTTCGAAGTCGTTCTTGAACTTCAGAGAGATCTCGCGGTAGACCGGGTCCATTTTCATGGCCATATCGGCATCGGTCATCATGGGGTTGTGCCGGATCGAGGGGTCTTCGACATCTACCGGTTTGTCTTGATCTTTGATGTTCACCGGTTCCCATTGCCAGGCGCCGGCCGGGCTCTTTCGGGGCTCCCACTCGTGGTTGAACAGCATTTCGAAGTAGCCGTTGTCCCATTTTGTCGGGTAGGTCGTCCAGGCGCCTTCGAGGCCGCTGGTTACGGTATGGCGGCCATAGCCGGGCTTGTGGGGGTTCGACCAGCCGAAGCCTTGCTCTTCGATCGGTGCGGCTTCAGGGTTGGGGCCCAGTACGCTGGCATCGCCATTGCCGTGGGCTTTGCCGACGGTATGTCCGCCTGCGGTCAAGGCCACGGTTTCTTCGTCGTTCATGGCCATACGGGCAAAGGTTTCGCGCACCTGGGCAGCCGTTTTCAGGGGGTCCTGTTTGCCGTTTACGCCCTCCGGGTTGACGTAGATCAAGCCCATCTGCACGGCTGCCAGCGGATTTTCCATGGTCGAGGGGTCGTCCACGTTTTCATAGCGTTCGTCGCTGGGGGCCAGCCATTCTTTTTCGGCGCCCCAGTAGATATCTTTTTCGGGATGCCAGACGTCTTCCCGGCCAAAGGCAAATCCGAAGGTCTTCAGGCCCATGCTTTCGTAGGCAATATTCCCTGCCAGGATGATCAGGTCGGCCCAGCTAACCTTATTCCCATATTTCTGCTTGATAGGCCAAAGCAGACGCCTTGCTTTATCGAGGCTGACGTTGTCGGGCCAGGAGTTCAACGGAGCGAAGCGCTGGTTGCCGGTGCCTCCGCCGCCGCGGCCGTCGGAGATCCGGTAGGTGCCGGCGGCATGCCAGGCCATGCGGATCATTAGTCCGCCGTAATGCCCCCAGTCGGCCGGCCACCAATCCTGGCCATCGGTCATCAAGGCATGCAGATCCTTTTTCAAGGCCTCTACGTCCAGCTTTTTTAGTTCTTCGCGATAGTCGAAATCTTCCCCTAGCGGGTTGGTTTTGGTGTCGTGCTGGTGCAGGATGTCCAGATTGAGCGCATTGGGCCACCATCCCGTAACGGGCGTCCCCTGCGAGGTGTTCCCGCCGTGCATTACGGGGCATTTGCCATTCTTCGAATGATCCATAATTCTTACTGTTGAAATTTTCCGGTTATATGAAGTTGAATATTCTCAATTTCGAAGTTGTCAATTCCCTTCCTGGCGAAGTAATCGGTGATGAGTTGATCCAATTTCTCGTCCTCATAGTCTTCGATCCGGTCCGATTCCTCGCAGTAGAGGTGATGGTGGCTTGATTGCAGGGGGTCGTAGCGCATCGTGCCGCCTTCCGTTTTCACCTTTTTCAGCAGGTTGTTTTCGACCAGGGAGTCCAGAACTTTGTAAACCGTTCCTACCGAAATATTCGGATGGTTCTTCTTGATGTACTCGCAGACTTTCTCGGCGGTAGGGTGATTATTCATCTTAAGTACTGCGCCAAAAATGGCGATCCGCTGTGGCGTCACCCGGAGCCCTTTTGCGGAAAGCTTGTCGGCGATCTCTTTTTTGGTCATAAATGATCCTATGTGAGAATGATTATTATGTGAGAGTGTGGCAAATGTAGTTAATCCTGTCGAAATACTACAATGGTGGCAAGAAAATGTGGAGGCTTTTTGCTTTGCTTGGGGTGCAGATGGGTGTTGGTGCTGATCCGGCAGAAGGGTGGGTAGGAAATGGCCTTTGTCGTTGCTCCATTAGCCCTGATAGTCGAACTCAGGAACTGGGCCCACCAGTATTTCTATTTCGGCAAATCGCGGATCTTCCTGCAGGGGCGCCAGGAAGAGGTCGGGGGTGGCGGATCGCTTTTTTCGGATAGCTGAATGTTCGATCGTGGTCGCCAAAGCAGGTGAATAGGGTTGCCAGATCACGAGAAAAATTGATCGATCGCCGCGCTTCCAGATCTACCACTTCCCGGAGGCAGGCCTCGGCCTTATCGCGTTCGCCCGTTTTGAAATAAACCCAGCCAAGGCGAGAACCCTTGAGTCCCGGAGGGGCGGCCATGATTTTAGCTTGAACCGGTCGTTTTTTTGTCCAGCCCCATCGGGCTGAAAACGCCCGCCGCCTCCATTTTGGAAGCAGCGGGCCCGGACAGTCAGGTGGTTTCAGCGACGCGGGGTGTCCAGACGCCCGTTGCCGC
>JAGQXA010000969.1 GCA_020436865.1 Saprospiraceae bacterium
GAGCCGCCCACCCGGGTGTTGATCGCGGCGCGACTCGAACGGATGGATGAGACCCCGATTAGCGAGCGCGTGGTGTACCTGGCGCCGCTCGACCAGCTCGAACTGCGGCCCGTGACGATCAACCCGCTGATCTTCGAGCGCGACGGAGAGCCGTGGATCCGGCTGGAAGCCGACTACCTGGCCAAAGACCTGTACCTCGATTTTCCGGGCGTGGCCGGTCGGTTTTCCGACAACTACTTCGATCTGGTGCCGGGGATAGAGAAGTGGGTGCGCTTTCTGCCGGCCGAAGGGGCGGCTATGCCCCCGATCGAACAGTTGCAGATCCGGACGCTGGGGGATGTCATGCCTCCGGCGAATTGATCGCGAATATTCACTAGCTTAGCCGGCAAAACCAACGGAATGAGCAAACGAAAAACCTTCCTGATCCCCTTTGCTTTGGTGACCAGCCTCTTCTTTTTGTGGGGGATCGCCAACAGTCTGAACGGCATTCTGATCAACCACTTTCAGCTGGCGCTCGACCTGAAGCGCTGGCAGGCCGGGCTGGTCGATTTTGCCTTCTATCTGGGATACTTTTTCCTCGCCCTGCCGGCGGGCTTGTTCATGCAGCGGTATGGGTACAAGAAGGGGATCCTGTTGGGACTGCTTCTGTACGCCGGCGGCGCCTTGCTGTTCTACCCGGCGGCCGAGGTGCGCACCTATGGTTTTTTCCTCTTCGCCCTGTTTACGATCGCCAGCGGACTTGCCTTTCTGGAAACGGCGGCCAACCCGTATGTGTCGATCCTGGGCGATCCCGCCAAGGCCGAGCAGCGGATCAATTTCGCTCAGTCGTTCAATGGCCTGAGCATCATCCTGGGCCCGCTGTTGGGCAGCGTGCTGATCTTCACGGAAAACGATTTTACGCGCGACGACCTGATGCTCATGCCCGAGGCCCAGGCCGAGGCCATTCGCATCGCCGAGGCGCAAACGGTACAAACGCCGTACCTGGGGCTGGCCCTGATCGTGCTGTTGGTGGCGCTGCTCTTCTACCTGACCCCCATGCCCGAGCCCGTGCAGCCGGGCGAGCGTTCCGACGGCCGGTGGCAGAGCATTTTCCGGCACCGGCACCTGACGCTGGGCATCCTGGCGCAGTTCTTCTACGTCGGCGCCCAGGCTTGCCTTTGGGGTTATTTCATCGATTTTAAACTGGCCATGGCGCCCGACGAGCACTTTAGTCTAGTGAAGACGATGACTCCGTTCTTCGAATGGCTGAGCGGCGGCGCCACCGAACTGACCCTCAAGCGCTGGGCCGGCTTCCACCTGACCTTCTGCCTGATCCTCTTCATGATCGGACGTTTCGTCGGTACAGCGCTGATGTCGGTCATCGCACCGCGCCGGCTGTTGGCCCTCTTCTCCGTGGCGGCGCTCGCCCTGATGCTCTACGCGATCACCGGCGACGGACTGTCCGCTGTGGTGGCCCTGATGTTCGTCAATTTCTTCTTGTCGATCATGTTCCCCACGATCTTCGCGCTGGGCACCAAAGGCCTGGGCGACCAGGTGAAACTGGGTTCCTCCCTGATCATCATGGCCATCGTGGGCGGCGCTCTACTGCCCCCGCTGCTGGGCTGGTTTTCCGACCAGTACTCGCTGCAGGCCGCCTACGTGATCCCGGTGATCTGCTTTAGTTACATTTTGTACTATGCGGGGTGGGGAGCGGATACTAGATCCTTGATACTGGATCCTAGATCCTAGATTCTGGCCAGCATCCAGCATCCAAAGCCTCACTTCACCACCGTAATACTCCCTTCCGCAAGTTCCGTGCGCGGGTTGTTATTTTCGATCACGGTGAACTGCATCCACCAGACGTAGGCGCCGGCGTTGACCCGTTGATTGCGGAAAGTGCCGTCCCAGCCGGCAGAGGGGTCGGTGGTTTCGTAGAGCAGGTTGCCCCAACGGTCGAAGATGATCATTTGGAAATCGAGCAGGGGGCAATCGCTCATGGGCCCGAAGGTATCGTTGAAGCCGTCGAAGTTGGGAGAAAAGACATTCGGGAAATACACCTCGCAAACCTCGCATTCCTTCACCTCGATCTCGTCGACGATCTCCTCGCATTGGTTATAGACCGACACGCTATAGGTGCCGGGGGCGTTGACGAAGTAGAATGGGGAGGGGTTGCCGTCCTGCCAGCTGTAACTGGCGAAGCCGGCGGTGGAGGCGTCGAGCAGGATCTGCGAGGCGCAGAAGAAGGTATCGGGTCCGAGATCGAAATCGATCGGCGGGATGAAGGTCACGTCGATGTCGTCCTCGAAGATCTTGCAGGGGGTGGTCACCGTCACGGAATACAGGCCGCTGCTGGTGATGCGCTTGACCGGGTTGGTCGTGGCATCTTGCCACTGGTAGAGCGAGCCCGGCTGAGTGACGTCGAGCACCAGGGTATCGCCCGGGCAAAGGATGGTGTCGGCGCCTAATTCGATGGGCATTTCCTGGATGAAGCTCACGGCGATCTCTTCGGTGAGGGACTCACAGGGCGTAGTGAGGGTAACGGCGTAGAGACCGTCTTTGGTGACGAGGAAGGTGGGGTTCGTCGAACCGTCTTGCCAGACATATCCGGCGTTCTCGTTGGTGGCGTCGAGGAGCAGGCTATCGCCCGCGCAGAGGATCAGGTCGGTACCGAAGTCGAGAGTCGCGTCGGGGATCAGATCGACGAAGACCTCGTCGACCGTGGTACCGCAGGCGTTAGTGACCTCGACGATGTAGAGGCCTTCGCTGTCGACGGTCAGGGTGGGCCCGGTGGAACCATCGCTCCAGAGATACTCGGCAAAGTCGTTGCTCGCGTCCAGGGTCAGGGTTTCCCCTTCGCACAGGATCAGTCCGCTGCCCAGGTCGACCACCGGAGGTTCGAAGAGATAGGTGACGTCGATCGTATCGCTTAGCACGCCGCAGGCATTGGTCACGGTGACCGAGTAGGAGCCGCTGGAACTGATGGTGTACGTGGCGTCGGTGGCGCCATCCTGCCACAAATAGGTAGCGGCAGGGTTGGTGACGTCGATCTCGAGGGTTTCGCCGACGCAGAGGAAGGTGGTATCGGCTCCGATGTTGACGTCGATCAGCAGGGCCTCGTCGATCGTAAAATCAAAGGAAAAGGGCGCGGTGGCGTTATCGCAGAGGTCGACCGCGTCGGTCAGCCCGTCGAAGAGAAAGTCGAGGGTGAAGTCGCCCAGCACGCCGATGGGCGGATCGATGGTCAGCACGAACTCCTTTTCGAATTGTCCGCCAATGTCGCAGGCGTCGGACGACAGGCTCAGCGTGTAAGGACCGCCGGGCCCGCTCAGCTGGAAGTTGGAAGCGTCGAGCGAACCACACTGGATAAGCTCGTTGAAGGCGAGTTCGATGGTGATGTCGTTGCATTCGTCGGGCATCAGGATGCTCTCCACTTCGGGCTCCGTTTCATCGATGATGCCGACCCCGGCGCCGAGTCCGAAGTCGATCGTATAGCCGTTGACGGAGCCGGTCCAGTTCGACACCATCAACACATAGGTATTGCCGGCCGTCACGGGGATGAGTTCGTTGAAAGGGGAGAAGCCGCCATTGATCGTAGGGGGGAGGTTGTTACAACCGCCGCCCTGCTGGTCGTAATTGGTGTCGCCCGTGGCGCCCGTAGGGCCGTGGCAGCCGAGGCCTCCGGCGGCGTTGCAGCTGACCGACAGGGAGGGGTTGGTGAAGATGTCCCCGCACTCGGCATTGGTGATGTCGAACAACGACCAGTCATAGTCGTCGTCGGGATCGTTGGGGGTGATCACGAAACCGAAATCGCCCGATTGGTCGACCGTGAAGGTATACCAGATCGAATTGATCTCGCCGGCGGTACAGCTGTTGCCGCTGTTGATCTCGTTATTGATGTTGCCGTCGCCGACGGGCGACTGATCCTCGAAGTAGATCTGTTGGCAGACCGAAATGGCGCCAAGGCAGTCTTGAATGGTCGGTTGCGTCTGGGCCATGCCACCGGCCCAGGACAGGAGTAGTAAAGGAAGGGTGATCCACTTGTACATTTCGTCCTTTAGTTTTTGGGTAGCTGTCAGACAGTAAGGCGGTTGTATTGGGCAAGTTAAGAAAATTTGAGCAGGCACATCCGGATAATTGCCCAAAGCGGGTATCAAGCTCTGCTTTGTCGCAGTTTTTACTTTTTGCCGGGAAATTCCGGATCGTGGCGGAGGAATTAGGACCTGCCCTGTGCGAGCTCTTTCATTCCCGCAATTTTTCGCTAGATTTGTCGAAGACCAACTTCCCATGGCATGAACTCCCGAAAGCTGTTGACGCTCTTCCATTTCCTGCTCATTTACCAGCTTCTCCCGGCCCAACAGGTAGGTATTTCGACGGTAGATCCGGAGTTTATCACCCCCTGTGGTCCGCCGGTGACCTTCTCGCTGACCATCCAGAACAACCAGGCCGGCGCCTTGACGGCCGGCTTGCTGACCTATTCCTTTCCCGACGGCATCGAGTACGTGCCCGGCAGTGCCGGGGGCGGAGGGGTGGCCGAAGCTTCGATCGTCGACCTGCAGGCGCCGGTTTTTTCCATTCCTGCGATTGCGGGCGGGCAGTCGATCAGTTTCAGTCTGCAGGCCCGCGCCGATTGCGATGCTGCCGACAACAACGGCAATCAGAACCAGATCAATTACGAAAGCGGCGCGCTGACGGTCGACGGCCAAAGTACGCTCTATAACATCAACCTGCCGGCTATCACTTTTGTGAATACCAGCAATCTCGACTATCAGGGCTTGGCCGGTGAAACCTACGTCCGCGGTATCCTGTTGGTCAACTCCGGCTTCGGCCCGATCACCGAATTGACGATCGTCGATCAGCACGGACCCAGCCTCGGCGTGCTGGGCGTTTCACCGGGAACGGTGCTGGCTAATGGCCCGGTCACGGA
>JAGQXA010000970.1 GCA_020436865.1 Saprospiraceae bacterium
AGGCCGTTCTGGCCCTGTAACAGCGGTAGCTCCTGCTGGGCCTGCAACAGCTCGAAGTCGCAGAGGTTGCGGCTGAACTCCTTGACCAGCGGCCGGCCGTGCTCGTCGCGCAGCAGATAGCGCTCTTCGATCGGCCGGGTGGGATTGACGGTGACGAAGAACAGATCGCGCGCGTCGGCCAGGTTTTGCCCTTCGCCGCTTTGGTTCTGATGCTCGTTGCAGTTGTAAGTGATGGTGTACTCGGCGCCGGGGTCGCCCGGCGCCTTGACGTGGCAGTTGTAGGCGGAAACTTCTTCCGTGGCCAGGGGCAGGTAGGAAGCGTCGCAGTGGGCCACCGACAGCATGCGGGCGTACTTGACCTTCGACAGAACCGTCTGTTGCCGCGTCGACAGGAGGTGCGCGTAATCCTTACACAGATCGTCGGCATGACAGGCGAAAACGACTTTGTCGACCTGTATGTCCAGCCGCCCATTCGCGACCCGGAAGCCTCGCTCGCTTCGCCGGATCTGCGGGATCGCGCCCGCACTGATCTTGCGGGCAGGGATCTGCCGGGCCAGATTGGCGATCCAGGCGCCGGCGCCGCCCTTGAAGTTAAACCGCACCGCGGCCGGGGCCGATCCTTGCTTGTAGCCGCCCTGTAAGGCGTAGAAGTTCATCACGAACTGCACGGGCAGGGCGCTCACTCCACCCGGAGGGTAAAAGAACAGCCCCTGGATCCGTGGGTATAGGTACTGCTGCAGGAAGCGGTCGCTGTAGCCCTTTTCCTCGAAATACTCCTTTACGCTGTACCGGCGGTACTGCCGGTCGCGCAGCACCTCGCAGGCCTCGTACTGGAAGCGCCGGATCTCGGCGCCCAACTCGCCGTCCTTCAGCTCGCTTTCGCGGCTCAGAAAGCCGTCGGAGGCAAAGAAGGTCGTCTGAGCGTTGACGCGGCCGGTACCCGAGCCGGTCTTTTCCAGCAAATGAAGGAGCCGCCGGTAAGTCATGGGGTTGAAATCGTTGACGGCGAGGTCGACAAATTTCTCCCGGCCGTTGTGCCTTGTCTTCCGGGTATGGGCGTTGCCGCCGAGTTGTTTTTCTTTTTCGAAAAGAACGAAGTCGATCTTTTGGGATTCCAGGTGGTAGGCTAGCGACAGGCCGGAAACGCCTCCACCGATGATTGCGATTTTCATGCTCGGTTTCATTTTTGATCTGATAGTTCAGGATGTGCTACCTCGAATTCGGGCCTTCCTTCTTGGAAGTATCGCTCCGCCCCCCGACAAGGGAGAGCGCATTGAACTTTACCTCTGCGACCTGCTCAAAAAGCTCCCCTTCTCTTGCAAGAGAAGGGGCCGGGGGATGAGTCAAAAAGCCAGGCTTGCGGGAGGCTTGAGAATCTGAGGCGATCCATCCTGGAGTTGTTATGTAATCGGGATGCATGTCGACTTCTTCGACCATACAAAGATGAGCCCATGCCGACGCCCATGCCGGAATAGCTGTTCTGCGGCCGGGGGTAGTTGACGAGCGGGAGACTTCGCCGTTCGTCAACCGAGGAGTACCGTTGATAGGGGAAACTTAGAGGGAGCGCAACACTTCTTCCTTGCGGCGGCGCGAGATCTCCACGCGGCTGTTATCCTGCAACACCAGGAAGCCGTCGTGATCGAGGAAAGACACGAATAAACGATTGACTATGTGTGACTTATGGGTTCGAATAAAGCCGTGTTCTTTTAGCAACTCTTCGTACTCGCCGAGGCCCTTCGAGGCGATGAAGCGCTTGCGGTCGGTCAGGAAGAACTGGGTGTAACTGCCGCTGGCCTCCAGTCGTACGATCTCGGCGGGTTGGAAAAAGTGCACGCCGTCTTTGGTCGGAATAGCCAGCCGAAACTCGGTCGGACTCTCGGCTTTCAGGTTCTCCAGCACGTTGCGCAGCTGGTCGGGTTGGAAGCTCAATTCGTCCAGACTTTCCCGGTAGCGCTCTACCGCGGCGATCAGCTCGCGGGGGTCGATGGGCTTGAGTAGATAGTCGAACGCGCTGAAGCGAATGGCTTTCAGGGCGTACTCGCTGAAGGCCGTGGTAAAGATCACCTTGA
>JAGQXA010000971.1 GCA_020436865.1 Saprospiraceae bacterium
CGACACGACATCCGGATGGTCGTCAATCAGGCGACGACCAATTACCTGATCTTTCGCGAAGAATTTCCCGGACTGGAGCAGCTCATCCCGCAGTATCACATTGCCTCCTATCTGGGCATCACCCCCATTCAGCTGAGCCGGATCCGGGCGCAATTGCTCAAGGCGAAGTAGCTGTTGACCTAGCGCTCCGGGGAACGGCCCACCGATACCCGAGGGCTTCCGCTCGAGCGTCAGCAATCTGTACAAGGCGTTCCATATCGGGCTATCTTATCGCCGGCTGTAGGAGAGCGATCCAGACCGTGCCCATTCCGGAATATGGTTTGCGGATTTCTGCGTATTTTGTGCGGCTAACTAACCGTTTCAACATGAGCAGAATACTCTACTTACTACTCGCCTTCGTCCTCAGCTGGCCGCTGGCCGCACAAGAGGACGCCAAACCGGTCGAGATCGTCGACCTCATCAAAAAACACGGCCTGGAACAGAGCCGTGTCATGGAGATCGCCAGCTGGATCACCGATGTGTACGGGCCGCGCCTGACCGGCTCGCCGATGCTCGACAAAGCGACCGAATGGGCGCAAAAGGAACTCGGTTCCTGGGGCATGCAAAACGTACACCTCGAAGAGTGGGGTCCCTTCGGCCGCGGCTGGGAAATGACCCATTTCGAAATGCATGCTTCCGCGCCTTCGTACTGGCCGATCATTGCCTATCCGAAGGCCTGGTCGCCCCCGGTATCGGGTTCCGGGGAAGTGGTCTATCTCGAGATCTATGAAGAAAAAGACCTCGAAAAATACCGCGGCAAGCTGGCCGGGAAGTTCGTCCTGATGGACACCATCCGCCAGGTGGAGGAACCGTTCGAAGGCCTGGCGAAGCGCCACGACGCCGAAAGCCTCCTGAAACTGGCCAATGCCGGTCAGCCGACTCCGCGGCCACGTCGTGGGAACCGGGCCGGCGGGTTCAATCTCAATCGCGCCATCTGGGAAATGCTGGAAGCCGAAAAGCCCATGGCCGTGCTCGATCGAAGCTATAAGGGCGATCTGGGCACCGTGTTCGTATCGGGCGCCCGCAGCGCCGAGCGGGGCGGCGTGCGCGACGAAGGGCAATACGTCGTACCGCAGGTCACCCTTTCCGTAGAGCACTACAACCGCATCTTCCGCATGATGAACAAGGGCCTGAACGTGACGTTGAACATCGATCTGCAGGCCCGCTATACCAATCCCGACGGCATGGAACACAACATCCTCGCCGAAATCCCGGGTAGCGATCTGGCCGACGAAGTGGTCATGTTCGGCGCGCACTTCGACTCCTGGCATACCGGCACCGGAGCCACCGACAACGGCGCCGGCTCGGCCGTCATGATGGAAGCCGCACGCATCCTGCTGGAAACCATCAAGGAGAGCGGGGTACAACCGCGGCGCACCCTGCGTCTGGCCCTGTGGACCGGCGAAGAGCAGGGATTGCTCGGCTCCAGGGCCTACGTCGGCGATCATTTCGCCCGCTTCGATTCCATGGGCTATACGCCGCAAAGCCTGCGCCCGGCCCAGGACGAGGTGTCGGCCTACTACAACCTCGACAACGGCACCGGAAAGATCCGCGGCGTGTACCTGCAGGGAAATCCGGAAGTGGGTCCCATTTTCCGCGAATGGCTCGAGCCCTTTGAAGACCTGGGCGCAGCCACGCTGAGCCTGCAGAATACCGGCGGCACCGACCACCTGTCGTTCGACGGCGCCGGCATCCCCGGCTTTCAGTTCATCCAGGACCCCATGGCCTATTTCGCCCGCACCCACCACTCCAATATGGATAACTGGGATCATCTCGTCGAAGACGACCTCAAACAGGCGGCCACCATCGTCGCTTACTTCGTATGGCAAACGGCTATGCGCGACGAGAAAATGCCGCGCAAACCGACCGATCTGGACCTGATGGACCGGTAGTGCAGAAGTTGTCCGGGTATTTGCTACTTACCGACTTTCCGTCGAAAAAGAACAGATATCCGGACAATTCCCCTACCTTTGCCGGCTATGCAAAAAAATTTGAGTTTCAAAGAATTGGGAATAATCGAGCCAATCCTCCGGGCGCTCGACAAAGAAGGATATTCGCAGCCCACGCCCATACAGGCGCAAGCGATCCCGAAGTTATTGATAGGTCGCGACCTGCTCGGCTGTGCACAAACCGGCACGGGTAAGACCGCCGCCTTTTCCATACCGATCTTACAAAAGTTGTTCGAAGACGGCCGGCCCATGAATCAGCCGGGCAAGATCCGGGCGCTCATCGTAACCCCCACCCGCGAACTGGCCATCCAGATCGGGGAAAGTCTGGCCGCCTACGGCCGTTACCTACCGATCCGGCATACCGTGATCTTTGGCGGAGTGAAACAGGGGGCCCAGACCAAGGCCCTGGAAAAAGGGCTGGACGTACTCGTAGCCACGCCCGGCCGGCTGCTCGACCTGATCGATCAGGGATACATTACGCTGAAACACATCGAATACTTCGTGCTCGACGAGGCCGACCGCATGCTCGACATGGGCTTCATCCACGATGTGCGCAAGATCATCGCCCAGTTGCCGGCCAGGCGCCAATCGCTATTCTTCTCGGCCACCATGGCTCCGGAGATCGTCGAGCTGTCGCGCAAGATCCTCGACAGCCATCCCGAAAAAGTGTCGGTCACGCCGGAACAGACGACGGCCGA
>JAGQXA010000246.1 GCA_020436865.1 Saprospiraceae bacterium
ACGGAGGCGAAGCGGTACTGGGCCGACAAACTGGCGCTGACCATCAGCAGGCTTAACAGCAAGGCGATTTTTTGCATGATAACAGATTTTTGCGGGTGATGGGGTTCGGAGGATGAGCTAAGATAGGAGTTTGCGCGGCAAAATACTAGCGATCGGAGGGCTATCGCAACCTCCCCTCCAACCATTCCGTCAACGCTTCCGCTCCTGCGGCATTCAAGTGGTTCTCGTCGAACCAGTGGTCGGGATCGGCGAAGATATCCGGGGGAGGGAGGAGCAGTTGCCCCATCGCCCGATAGTGTTCGTAGCCGGTGGGGCGTTCCGGGTCGCTTCCGTAGCCGGGGAGGTAGAGGAAATACAGCTCTACGCCTTGTTCCCGGCAGGTCTTTCCGATCTTGCCTAGGTAGCGGAGCGGGTAGCGCCAGTAGAAGTCTCTTTGCCAGGAGGGCAGGTCTTTTTTTCTTTCCCTTCTTTCCAGTTGATGCGCCTGCAATCTTTGCAATTGGGCGGTATCCCGTTTTGAGGCAAAGCCATAGGGGGCGGTTCGCGTTTCGGGCTGTGGTGCAGACTGAAAAATGCGGTCTTTGCTCAACTGTAACTTGCAGCGAAACGCCTGATAGGCGTCGGAAAAAAGATCGCGGTTAAACAAGAGGACGGGTAAAAAGGCGTCCTTTTCGTTTGCCAGAAAAGGAAAGACCGGATGGCTGTAGCGATCCTCGTTTTCGCGCACTTCGATCACGATGCGAGCCGGTTTCCTGGCTTCCAGGAGGTCTTGCAGCAGTACATAGATCAGGTTGCGCCCCAGGCGGCAGTAGCCGAGGTTGACGACCTCCTGATCCAGGTTTTTGGACAGTTCTTCGTCATTCACCGCACAGAGGGTCCGCGAAGAGCCCAGGAAGGCCAGGTCGACCGGCGTTTCCTGCCGGAAAAGGCGATCGTGTATCCACAGACCGTGGTTAAAACAATCGTCCTTCAAGTAGGCATAGCGTTGCCGGCGGTCGACCGGAAGCAGTAGCAAACCGATAGCGGCGACGAGTAGTGGTAGAGAGAACAGGCCGAGCCGATGCAGAAAGCGCTTCATCACTCAAAATTGAAAATAGATAAACTGCGGCGCATTGGCGAAATTGCCCAGCAGCAGAATACAAAGGATCAGCAGGTAGTAGACCGCCCGGCGCAGCGGTTTTTGCCAAGCGGCGATCAGTCGGTCGAAATCGCTGCGGTCGATCCGGCCTTCCATCCACAGAAACCCGGCGAATACCAGTCCGAACCAAATGACCTTGGTTCCCGAAAGAAGCTCCAGCAGTAGTTGCCCGCATGTTTCCCAGCCGGCCAGAGGATTTCCGAGCTGACCGGCCAGCGCACCCAATTGTCCGAGATCTTCCGCCCTAAAGGGCAGCCAGAACAGACTGACCAGAAGGAACAACAGCCAGGAGGGCAGCCTGACCTCCCGCCCCGATCTACGCTCGGCCAGCAGGGCAAATCCGTGCAGGAACCCCCACAAAATAAAGGTAAAGGCGGCTCCATGCCACAAGCCCGAAACCACGAAGGTGATCAGGGTGTTGGCCTTCCAGCGGGCCGGCGGCACCCGACTACCACCCAGCGGGATGTACACGTAATCGCGAAACCAGGTCGACAGACTGATATGCCAGCGCTGCCAGAACTCGCGGAAACTGCCGGCCAGATAAGGCGTTTCGAAGTTTTTGGAAAGCCGGAATCCCAGCGTACGCGCCACACCGATCGCGATGTCGGAATAACCGGAAAAATCGCAGTAGATCTGAAAGGAGAACAAGAGGGCCCCGATAAACACCCCGATGGCCCCATACGACTCCGGTCCGGCGTACAACGCATCCACGATCGGCCCCAGGTTGTCGGCGATGACCACCTTTTTGAACATTCCCCAGACTACCAGGCGCAAGCCCCCGACTACCTCGGATTCCTGGAAAGCTTTCCGGGCGTGAAATTGCGGCAGGAGGTTAGCCGCCCGCTCGATCGGTCCGGCGACCAATTGCGGAAAAAAGGCCACGAAGGCGAAGAACGACAGAGGATCGCGGGTGGGTTGGAGCCGGCCCCGGTAAATGTCGATCGTGTAGCTCAAGGTTTGGAAGGTGTAGAAGCTGATGCCCACCGGCAAGATGATGTGCAGGGTCGGCCAGTCCAATTGCCAGCCAAAGAGCCCCAGTAGATCTTGTAAGGATTCGGCGAAGAAGTTGTAGTACTTGAAGAATCCCAGGATGCCCAGGTTGAACGCCAGGCTGAGCAGGAGGAGCATTTTTTTATGGCCAGGGTTGTGTTGCCGGCCCATAGCCAGCCCGATCCAGAAATCCGTTGCCGAACTCAGTGCGATCAATCCGAGAAAGCGCCAATCCCACCAGCCGTAAAAAAGATAGCTGGCCAATAGCACCGACGCATTTCGCGCGTTCTTCGACGCTCTTCGATTCACCGACCAGTAGAGCGGAAAGAACGCCAGATAGAAAAGCGCGAAGGCAATGGAATTGAAAGCCATTGGGATCAGGTGTCAGAAGGAGGCAGGAAAGAGGCTTCCAGC
>JAGQXA010000972.1 GCA_020436865.1 Saprospiraceae bacterium
GATTCCGCATAGTTTTCCGGGTAAAATTCGGCATGTTTCGCAAAACCCAATCCACCCGGATCGCCCAGTTGGTTTGGATCGTAGATGATCACCAGGCTATCGGGCAGGATCTCATCGCAAGCCTCACCATAGGTGAACGTGTATGTGATCAGGTCGCCGCCCCGCGGCTTGCGGTTGGAACCGACCGACAGGGCGCTGGAAACGTATATGGGCTCGGTTCCGGCGTAGCCGGGGCCGATGGTCACGTTGACCGGGCCGATCCGGGCCGGTTTATCGTCTTTGTCGTAGAGCTTCGTCACTTCGGCGTAGACGCTGCGCGTCCCGACCTTGATGAAGGTGTGATCGGTTTGAAATACATTCAGGCTCCCACTCTTTTCCGTGCCGTCGTCGAAGAACCAATATACCTTGTACCCATCTGGATGGCTCGGCACATTCGACAGCTGGAAGTGGTAACAGCCCGTCCCGCAATTGGTGGGTGTGTCGAAGGTAATGTTGTTGGCCCAGGAGGTTCCCTGCGAACGAAGATGGAAAGAACACAGCAACAGGCCGAACAGGAAAGGCGCAAATTTCTTCATCGGAGTGAGGTTTTAAGTGTTTTCAATCCTTAATTTACGGTTTTTCCGGAAAATCTTAACTTTCGATCAACTAACGACGCACATTGTTACCCCTGCTCGGATGACTTCTGCCACACCCGTACACCCGGACCAACGCTATATCGACGCCCTGCTGGCCAACGATCATGCCCTCATCCGGGAGATCTACGAGCAGTACAGCACGGAAACACTCCATTGGGTTCGCCGCAACAGCGGCACGGCCGACGATGCCCGCGATGTCTTTCAGGAATCTTTGCTGGCCATCACGCAACGCGCCCGCAAAGGCGGATTTCAGCTGACCTGCCCTTTTGGAGCTTATTTTTTCCTGATCGTCCGCGGAAAGTGGCTCAACGAACTTCGCCGCCGCCGGAAGAACCCGGTAACAAATGAGCTACCCGCCGGATTGATAGAAGGAGAGGAGAGAAATGCGCTCGAGTTGGCCGAAGACACCTTGCTTGCCGACCGGCGCGAACGCCTTTTCCAGGAAAAATTCCAACAACTTTCGGAACGTTGCCGGCAACTGCTCAAACTCTCCTGGGCAGGGGATAAAATGGAGGTGGTGGCCCAGCAGATGGGCATCACCTACGCCTATGCCCGGAAAAAGAAATCGGAATGCATCGCAGCCCTGATCAAGTCGATCAAGGGTTCGGACGCGTTTAATCACCTGGCCTGATATCCGCATGGAAACATTCTACGAGCAATTCGAGATTTACCTGGAGGGCGCAATGGACGAGCAAGACCGGCGCGACTTCGAACGGCGTCTGGAGGCCGACGAGGCTTTCCGGATGGAGTTCGAGTCCTATCGGGCTATCCGCAGCAGCCTGCAGGAGAACTGGAAAGCTCAGGCTCAAACCGAAGCGCTGCAAAATACTCTGCAAGGCCTGGGGCGGGAATATTTTCCGGCGGCGTCCGAACCCGGCGCTTCCGCCAAGTCCGGCCTCCGTTGGTTGTGGATCGCCGGCGCCGTCGCGGCCTGTGCGCTGCTCGCGCTCCTGTTTTGGCCCAAAGATCTCTACCAACAGTTCTATCAAACGCCCATCGCAGCCCTGACGGTTCGAAGCGAGGGGCAGCAGCAACTTCTGCAGCGGGCCGAGGCAGCCTTCAATTCCGGCGATTTTGCCCGGGCGACGA
>JAGQXA010000973.1 GCA_020436865.1 Saprospiraceae bacterium
GCCGGAGCCAGTATCGAACCGGATGGTTATCTGATCGTTTGGTGCGACGAAGACGGCAGTCAGCCCGAATTGCACGCCAATTTCAAGCTGAGCAAAGATGGCGAGTTCATCATTTTGTCGAATCCCTTCGGTGAAGTGCTCGACTCGCTGACCTTCGGTCCGCAGGAAACCAACGTTGCCGCCGCCCGCCGTCCGAACGGCACCGGCGATTTCGTGATGCAAAGCCCGACTTTCGGTTACAACAACGACGAAGCAACGGCGGTGGTCGAACGGTTGAGCGGCCGTTGGAAGCTCGCTCCGAACCCGGTCAGCACGCTCCTGAGCCTGAACTGGCAGGGCGACGACCGGCCGCAGCTGCGTTCGATCGAGGTGATCAACTACGCCGGTCAGCTGGTCAAGCGACTGAGTGTGAGTGCCGAAATTGACACTCATGATCTCCTGCCGGGCATGTACCTCCTGCGACTCAACACCGAGAAGGGCTTCTTCGTCGAACGCTTCGTGAAATACTAAAACGACCATTCGGGGCGTTCTTGCGGAAAATCGACTTCTATGAAAGCCATCACGGAAAAGATCGATTTGCGCATCCTGGCCACCTATCTGGCCGGCGCCTTGCTGGCCCTGGGTATCGTGCCCCTTTTGTCTCTCCTGCGGCCGCCGGCGGAAGATGCCGGGCTCGGCTTGCGGCAGTTCATTGCCGACGCCGTGCTACAGTTCTACCTGGTGTCGGGCTTCCTGCTGCTGGCGGTGATCACCGGCGCCTTTGGCTGGTACAAGAGCGAAAGACAACCGGCCCGGAAGAGCTTCGCCTGGGCCTTTGCCATCGGTTTGTTGGCCCTCCTCCTATTTTGGGCGACGACCGTGAGTTTCTGATCTTGATAGCATGACCCGCAGCCATCTTCTAGACCTCGAAGGCCTAAGCATCCGCATCGACCAACACGGCGATGTGGATGCCCTGTTCGACGAACTATTGTCGAAAGGGGAAGAGAGCGAGGCGGTGCAGGACGAGCGCATTCCCTACTGGGCCGACCTTTGGCCTTCGGCGATCGCCATGAGCCTTCATTTGTTGCGTTCGGAACTGATCACGCCTGCTACCACCGTGACCGAGATCGGCTGCGGCCTGGGTCTGCCGGGCATCGTGGCGGGTATGCTGGGCGCCAAAGAGGTGATCTTTTCCGATTATCTCGAAGAGGCGCTGGTCTTCGCCCGTCGCAACTGGGCGCTCAACAACTCTTCTGCGGCGCGTTTCGAGCGGATGGACTGGCGCGAGCCCAACCCTGCCTTTGCCGCCGATCTTCTGCTGGCCTCCGACGTGGCCTATGAGCAGCGCTTCTTCGACCACCTGCCACAGGCCTTCCGGGCCCTCACCCGTCCCGGCGGCCGGATCCTGTTCAGCGAGCCGGGTAGGGGAGTGGCGAAGGACTTTCTGGCCGGGCTACCCGGCCGGGGTTTCGAGGTAAAGACGACGATGGTCACAGGCGAGTGGAACAACTTGCCGTACGAGGTGGGCGTGTATGAGCTGAGGATCGACTAGTCGAAGGCGCCGGAACGGCGGTCTGTCGATTTCCGGTTTCCGACTCTGAAGGCGGTTCGCAACTCGAAGCTTGCGAGCAGCGCTACCACAACAATCTCCAGCAGAATGTAGGTCCAGCCCAAGCCGGTCAATTCCTCCCGGTGATGGCAGGCGAGGGCTAAGGAAAGAAGGCAATAGCCCAGATTGGCAAAGGCGATCCTCTTCAGAAACACCGCGATATCGGCCGGAGCTGCCCGGTAACAATAGAGGTCGTATACGGCAAAAAGGCAGGGCAGAGATGCCAGGAAATAGAGCGTGTTTGCAGGTATTCCAAACATTGCTTCGAATTCCACCAGAACCATTCCCAGCAGGAAAGCCGACAACAGTGCGCCGGCTGCGTCGAGGAGGAAAAGAGATTTGACGCTCAAAGCGGGTAGGGATCAGGCTTTCGACCGATCGGCCTTTCGGCCGTAGAGTAGTAGCAAGGCAATGCCGCCCAGGATCTGCACTCCCACCAGTACGTTGCGCAGCGTCGTGTGGTCAAATTGCCGCCCCGCTACAAAATAGTGGATGCCGGGCGCCAGGACACAGATGAACACCAGGAGTAGGAACAGGTTGCGGTTCTTCATGGATGTGCGTTTGGGTCGTTCGAGAAAGGCCGGGCTACCAATTGGCTGTGCAAGATAACATTCCGTTGGTAAATAGGCAAGAGCTCAGACCTTACTCATATGTCCGCCGATGAGGCCGTAGCACGTTGCCCATGCTTCGGCGGTGGCCTCGTCCCAGTCGCTGCCAAGGCCCCTTTCCAGGGTCCAGAGCAAAGCTTCGCCGACCATGGCGTAGTGCTTGGGCAACACCCCGTAGCCCAGGTGCCGTCGGGCCAGCTCGGTCAGCTCCTGTTGCAGGCTCTCCAGGTCGTCGAGGCGGGCCACCATCGACGAGAGCATATCGATCAGCTTTTTGTACTGCTCGTCCATCTCCTTGGGAAACATGCGCCGCAGTTCCGGATGGTCGTAGAACAGCTTGCTGTAGAAGGTGTCGCCCACCAGTTCGGGAGCGACCTGGCGCAGCAGTCGCCAGCTTTTTTTGATCAGAAGGATCTGGTTCGCATTCATCCTGCCTCGATTTTTGGGTTCAACGGTCAAACCACCTCTTGAAGGCCGGCGCCTTATCCCGGCTGATGTCCACCGACATCTTGGCGGGAGCTTTCAGGTGCAGGGTCAGTTTCTGGTTTTCGTGGGGTTTTACGCTCTGAATGTTCTCGATGTTGACGATCGATTGCCGGTTGGCGCGGTAGAACTGTTTCGGATCGAGCAATTCCTCGACCTCTTCGAGGGTGTTGTAGTCGAGCATGTACTTGCCGCCGTCGAAGGTGTGGAGGTAGTTCAGGTTGTCGCGCAGAATGCAGGCGATGTCGCTGGTATTGACGGGCACCCAGGTGTTGCGCACGCTGACGACGAATTTTTCCTTGTAGGTCTGGCCGGCATCGGGCGCCTGTTGCAGGGTCTTCAGCAGCTCCTGCCAGTTGGTCGGCGGCTTGGGCTGGCTTTCGGCCTGCCGGCGATACTTCTGAATGGCCGCCGCGAGGGCTTCGCTGTCGATGGGCTTCAGCAGATAGTCGATCCCGTTGACCTTGAAGGCACGGAGGGCGTATTCGTCGTAGGCCGTGGTGAAGATCACCGGACAGTGGAGGTCAAAATCCTCGAACAGCTCGAAACTGACCCCGTCGCTCAACTGGATGTCCATGAACAACAGGTCGGGCTCGGCGTTCTGCAGGAGCCATTTTCGGGCGGTCTTTAAGCTCGGCAAGGTTTCGACGATCTTCACATCGTCGGCCACGGCGGCGATCTTGGCTTGCAGTTCCCGGGCGATGAGCGCCTCGTCTTCGATGATGACGGCTTTGATCATTGGATTCGTTGTTGTGATCAGGCTGTTCGAAAGAAGCGGCCCGCTCAGATCAGGGGGATCATGATGGTAAAGAATTTTGCTTCCTCCGACACCAGCACGGGGCGGTCCGACAGGTAGCGATAGAAGGATCGCAGGTTGTGGAGGCCGCGCTTATTGCTCGTTTCCACGAATTTCTTTTTTTGCAGATTGTTGCGCACGACGAGATAGTTATCTTCCACAAAGACCTCCACTACCAGTGGCTCCTCCTCGTCGATGATGTTGTGCTTGATGGCGTTCTCGAGCAGGTTTTGCAAGGTAACGGGCACGATCTTCCGGTGGTAGTGCTCTTCCGCTACCCGGAAATGCACCTGCAGGCCTTCGCCGAACCTCGTTTGCTGAAGCTGTACGAACGATTCCCCGAACTTCAACTCCTGCTCGAGCGGCACCACCTCGCGTTCGCTGCTCTTCAGGATGTAGCGGTAGGTCTTGCTCAGATTCTCCAGGAAGCCGGTGGCCGCCCTGGGGTCGATGGCGATCAGACTGCCGAGCGAGGTCAGGGAGTTGAACAGAAAATGCGGATTGAGCTGTTGCTTCAGACTTTCGTACTGCACCAGGGCCTTTTCCTTTTCGAGCAGTTGGGCCTTGCTTTTCAGTACAGCAAATTGCTGCCGCTGCCGCTGGCGATTGCGGTAGTAGATCCATGCAGCGCCGGACAGAAGTATAGCGATCAGCGTCCAGAACCAGCCTCGTTCGTAGAAAGCCACCTTCACCACGAGCGGCACGCTCAGAGCTTCGGAATCGGGCTGGCCTTCCCGCTTCACCCGGAAGAGGTACTTTCCCGCAGGCACGTTGGTGTAGTTAACGAAGTGGCGGTTGCCCGCCCTGACCCAATGCCGTTCCAAACCCTCCAGTTGGTACTCATACCGGCAAAGTTCCGGATGCGCCAGGTCGAGAGCGGCATATTCGAGCGTAAAATAGCGCCCGTCGGTCGGCACC
>JAGQXA010000974.1 GCA_020436865.1 Saprospiraceae bacterium
CGCGATCTGGAAGGCACTCAACCGGAGGGCGTTTTTGCCTTCGGCCGTTTCCCGAAGGAACTGGCTTTGGGCGCCGGATTAGGTCTGCGGTTCGATCTCAATTTTATCGTCCTGCGCCTCGACGGAGCCCTCCCCCTACGCCGCCCGTATCCCGTGGACGGAAGCCACTGGACGTTTTCGCAGATCCAACTCCTCGAAAAGGACTGGCGTCGCGACAATCTGCGCTTCCACTTCGGGATCGGCTATCCCTTCTAAAATTTATTCGGATTTTTTTTTCGGGGACCGGTTAACGTTTCGACGATCCCGGCATAATAGAGAAAAACAAAGAGGCAAAAAGGGCCCACGCGCCCGGATTTAGCCTCCGGTACCCTGAAAATCCAAAAACGAAACGCCCATGAGCAGGTCGACCTCAAAAACCCTGACCGTCGCCATACGCGAGCGATTGCCAGAATTTCACTATTTTTCACATGAATGTTTCGCCAGCCAAACGATCCAACGTGAACGAGCGTCCCCTTTTCACCTCCCTGCTAGCCTGTTTCAAGGAAGACGGAACCTTGATCAAAGGCAAACGACAGGAGGCTTTCGACCTTCTTTGGAAGTACTACGAATCAACTCTTCGTGAGCAGCTTTCCTTGCCGTTCGGGGAGGAGGACGTAGAAGATGCACTCTGGTTGTTCTACGAGCTATTCTGCCGTGAACACCGGAACAAGCCGTACACTCTAAAGACGATCGAGGTAAAGGGGCTCAGCGTCTGCCACTTCCTCGAGCAATTCCAGGTCGCCCACGCCCGGTCGGACGAATGGCTGGACGCGCATGGCTATACCTACTACCGCAAGGAAGAGCGTTGGTTGGCCCTGCGCAAAACGCTGATCGACCATCCGAAGCCACCCTTATCGGAATTTCCGCAGGAGGAGTTGTCCGGACTGGTGCTCGCCAAATTGCTCGAGAAACAGAAGAATTGCGCCGAGCATCCGGAGGACACGAAAATCGTTCGGGCTATCGCCGGCCGCATCGATCAAGAGGTCATTGCGCAATACTACAGAGAAAGCAAGGACAAGTTCCTGAGCAGCACGCATCACTACCGCGATTTTTCCCGGGAAGATGCCCTGCAAAAGGCTTGGGTCGAGTTGGTCGAAAAGTACCTGGACCGGGAGAAGATCCGCATCGAAGGGGAATACCTGATCGGATTGAACCAGGACGCCACGCTGCGCAGCCTGTTGTTCCGGATCGGGCAGAACATTCTGGCCAAGAAGGCTCGCAATGCCCACAAACTTTCGCATCCTGGCGACGAGACGTTGCACAACCACCATGATCTGGTGGTGGCCCCTTCGTCTGCCGTGGATCATCAACAGGAAGAACGCAAAACAGCAATCATGATGAAACACCTTCGCCACCTTCCGGAACGCGATCAACAACTGATCCACCTGTTCTATTGGGAGGGTATTTCGCTGAAGGAAATTGCCGAGATCATGGGTTATGCCAATGAGAATACGGCCAGGCAGAGAAAGTTCAGGATCATTCAAAAACTGAAAAAACGCCTCGGCGCCTAAAGGGCGTCCCGAAAAACTGATCACGATGGATGCCACGAACCATAAGCAGAAGCTGATCGAAAAGTACTTCAGCGGCACCTTATCTGCCGAAGAACAGGCCCAACTGCAAGAAGAACTCAAAGACCCGGCCTTTCGCCAGGCCTTTGAGTTCGAGCGGCGGGTCGAGCAAAGTCTGGACGACGAGATCAGCAATCACCCGCTCAAGAAATTCCTGGAGGAAGCGGAAAAAAAATCGAATGAAAAAAAAATTGAAGCATCGGATCCGATCGTTCCGGTCGACGAACGACGACCAGGACCTGCCCTGACGATCCCGTTATCCATACCGATGTGGTGGGTCGGTGCGGCGGCCACGGCCTTGCTACTGATCGTGATGGTCGTCTTGAACCCGTTCGCGAGTGGGCCGTCGCCCAGGCTCGTGCTACAGGAAGCGCCCTTTTTTCTGGACCCCTCCTTCGATGAGAATCTAAGCGACGCCAACCGGAACAGCCTGGCCACGTGTCGAAAGAAATACCGGGAAGCCAAAGATCCCACCGGCAGAAAGGCAGCGATCGACTGTTTCCAGTCGCTGGAGCCGGGCGAGGAAGCCGCAACCATTTTGCTCTACCTGGGCAACCTGCACTTCCTCGACGAAGACTACCCGGCCGCGCTGCGATCGTACGAGACCGTACTGGACCGGGAAGGGCTGCCGACCGAAACGCGCGACCTGGCCAATTGGCAGAAAATGCTGACGCTGTATCTGCTCGACGATCCGGCCTACCGGTCCCTGAAAACCGATTTCCAACAAAACAACCCCAACAGCGCCTTCCGGAACCGCCTGACAGACCTGAAGGCTAAGTTGCCCGATTTCTGATCCGCCAGGCCCA
>JAGQXA010000975.1 GCA_020436865.1 Saprospiraceae bacterium
CGGCGATCAGGCTCAGCAAGAAGACGGCCAGGCAAAACCACAGCATCGTCTTTACCAGCATCAAGAGGAGAAAAGCGCCACCGCTCAGGAAAAGTGTCCAGAACATCACCCGGTAGTACCCCACCCGGTCGGTAAAGTAACCGCCGAGATAGGAGCCCGCCACCGAACCCAGGCCGAAGCAACTCATCACCCACCCGGCCTGCTGCAGACTGAAATCGAGCGCCTGGGTCAGGTAGATCGTCAGAAACGGCAATACCATGGTGCCGCTTCGATTGATCAGGGTGATCAGGGCCAGCCACCAGATCGCCGGCGACAGGCCGGCAAAGGAATCGCGGTAGAGTCGGAGTAATAACATGGCGTTTGTTTGGACATGCCTAAGACATGTCTGCAAACAACCCTCAGGTGGGCGCTCCGGGTTCCTTCTTTCGGGAGTTTGTGATGGCCCGGACGCGTTTTTTCACTTCTTCAAAGCGCGGATCTTCCTTCATGCGGCCCCAGGTCGGATCGTTTAGCATCAACATAATGCCTCCCAGGCGCGCATCGATCGCCTTCAGCAGGTGATCGAAGGCCGCATCCATTTCGTCCATCGCATAGTACACCGAACCGGCCCGGGCATAGTAACTGGCCGCCGGCTGCGACCCGGCCTCTTTCTCCAGTTTTACCAGGCAGCGCTGCGCATGTTCGGCATCGCCGGTATGGGCGTACAGGTACCCGCGCAAGGCGAGCAGATCGCCGAAGAAGGGGTGTCCGGGGTCGGCCTTTTCCCTTGCCAGCGCAATGGCCTCGTCGGTCCGGCCCATTCCCAGTAAGGCCTTCGACTTGAGCATGCGGAGATAGAGATTGTCGGGAAATAGTTCGAGCGTCCTGTCGCAGCGATCCAGGGCTTTTTCAGGCTGCCGGTTGCCCAGGTAGGATTCGATCAGATATGTATTGGCGATCAGGGAAATAGGGTCGATCTGCACGCCTTCCTCCATCACTTCGACCGATTCGCGATAGCGCCCCGCCGCTCGCAGGAACAGGGAATAGGTTCCACAAAAATTGGGATCCTGTGGGTTGATGGCCTTGGCCTGCAGGAAGGCCTGCTCGGCGCGCTCCAGATCCCAATCGTAAAAGATGTGTACCAGGCCCTTTGCGCAATGAGCCAGCACCTGCCGGTCGTCGAGCGCCAGGGCCTTGGCGGCCGCCTCTCTGGCCGGGGGAAGCGCTTCTTCTGCGGGAATGCTGCCGGTACCTCCCAGAAAAGAATAGCAAAACGACAAGATCGCGTACGCCTTATCGTAAGCCGGGTCCAATTCGATGGCTTTGCGGAAAAACTGCACGGCCTCCAGTACGTCGACGGGATTATAGCGGTTCCAGTAGAAGAGTCCCCGCAGATAGGCCTGGTAGGCGTCTATGTTTGCCGTCGAGGCCGGCGCCAGGGTGGTTTCAGCGCGTTGTAATCCGAGGGTTTCGACGAGCAAGCCGGCGATCTGTTGCGCGATCTCATCCTGCACGGCAAAGATGTCTTCCAGCGTTCGATCGTACGTTTCGGAAAACAAGTGGTATCCGTTGGCGGCCTCGATCAATTGCGCCGTGATGCGCACCCGCTGTCCGGCCTTGCGCACGCTTCCCTCTAACAGGGTTTCTACGCCCAACTCCCGGCCGATCAGCCGCATGTCGACCGCCCGCCCTTTATAGGCAAAGGAAGAAGTACGCGCCGTGACCCGCAGGGCCGGCTCCTTTGCCAGCGCGTTGAGGATCTCCTCCGACATGCCGTCGCTGAAGTACTCGTTCTCCGGGTCGGAGCTCAGGTTTAGGAAAGGGAGAACGGCAACGCTACGCTGCGCCGGGCGACCCTTTCCTTCCAATTCCTCCGGGCGGGGCACCACGAGCATGGGCCCGGAAAGAGCACAGAGCGCGACCGGCTTGTCGATGTTCTTCAGGTGAAAAGCGCCCAGCTCTTCGATCCGGCAGTTCGGATGGTTGCGCAGGTCGGCGCCGATCTTTTCGGAGAACAGGACCGAACCCGGCACGGCAAAACTCTCGATGCGCGAGGCGATATTGACCGTTTCTCCGTAGATGTTTCCGCCCTCTTCAAAGATGTCGCCCTGATGCAATCCGATCCGCACGGGCACTTCGGGCTCCTGCCGCAAGACGCGCTGGATCTCCCCTGCACACCGCACTCCCTCCAGGCTCGATGGGAATACGCTCAGAGCACCGTCGCCGTAAAACTGCACGATCCGGCCGCCGAAATCCGGCACCAACTGCCTGATGGCCATCTCCATGCGCTGCCGGGCCTGGATCGCGCCTTCTTCGTCCTGGCTCATTAATTTCGAATAGCCCACCATGTCGGAGAACATGACCGTAGCCAGCCTTCTTTCGCGTTTGGCAAACATGCGTTGCGGGGTTTAGTGATCAGAGCTCGAAGATACGGAAAATGCCCGTGGCCGTGCGCAACTCATCGACGGAGCGCAACGGAGGCCGGGCAGGATCAAAAAAAGCACGGGCCGGCGGACGCAATGCCGCAGGCCCGTGATCGACCGGGGTCGATGTTGATCCTATTCGACGACCAGGCGGCCGCTTTCCAGCAAACGACCCTGGGCGTCGCGCAGGGCGTAAGTGTACAGACCGGCAGCCCAACTGCCCGTGGCGATCGTCTGCTCGGGGGAAAGGAACGATCGGTGGAGCACCCGGCCCAGCAGATCGCTTACCGTCACTTCGACCGGATCGGCGGACGGTGACTGCCATTCGAAGCGAACCCAGTCGGCAGCCGGATTGGGCGCCACGCGAAGCGCGCCGGCCGCCAAGGGTTCGTCTACCGAGGTCACTACGATCATGAGGTCCTGGCAGGCTTCGTCCGAGCCCTCGCTATTGGCTACGGTCAGACAGACGGTATAGTCGCCGCTGGCCGCATAGGTGTGCGTCGGATCCTGCATGGTACTGGTGTTGCCATCGCCGAAGTCCCAGCTCCAGGAAGTCGGATCGTAGATCGACTGGTCGGTAAAGACCACCACCCCGTCGCCCTGATCGACGAAGGAAAAGGCCGCTTCGGGTGGCAGGACCACCGTGATCGTTTCGCAAATTTGGCTGCTGCCGGCGCTGTTGCCCGCGGTGAGGCAGACGTCGTACTCGCCCGGCTCCGCATAGGTATGCGCCGGATCCTGCATCGTGCTCGTGTTGCCGTCGCCAAAGTCCCATTCCCACGAAGTCGGATCGTAGATCGACTGGTCTGTGAACTGGAAGTTGCCGGAACTGATCTGATCGTAAGTAAAGCTGGCCACCGGAGCAAAGATCACGGTGAGGACCTGGCATGCCATGTCGGTGCCCAGGCCGTTGTCGACCGTCAGGCAGACCGTGTATTCTCCCGGCGCAGCATAGGTGTGCATCGGATCCTGCATCGTGTTGGTGTTGCCATCGCCGAAGTCCCAGAGCCAACTGGTCGGGTCGTTGGTCGACTGATCGTTGAACTGGAAGGAGCCGGGGCTCAGTTCATCCCAGCCGAACAAAGCCACCGGACCGCTACCGGCGGGGATCAGAGAGATGAAATAAGTGAACGATTCGACGTTGCCGAGCTGGTCGAGATCGGCTTCGGCCAGGGTGCCTTTCGATTCGGCCGACAGCCACTCGTAGGTAGTGGTGGTGGATTCGGCATTGTCGAAGAGGGTCCAGAAGCCCAGAAACTTGATCCAAATGGAATCGGTGGAGGACGTCACGATCTGGCGGCGCAGCGCATTGTACGTGCCGGCCGGCACCGTGACCGAGCCCCAGGCATCGACCGATACTTCGGCCGAGTTCGTTTGTTTGTAGCGGACCGAGTCGACGCCGAAGTCGCTGCCGTCGGCCCTGACATCGAAGCCATAGACATCCGTATAATCATCGCCGTAGGCTGTCGGGATCGTATAGACCGTCTGAGGCTGGTCAAACACCACCGAGGTCAGCGTGCCGGAGCCGAACACGTCGAACACCGTACCGAGCGCGATGACTTCGTTGACCGTGATCTGCGCGTAGTTGTAAATGTCGTTGATCTCTACCACCAGGTTGGAGGTCGGGAAGTCACCGGCATTGGGCGCCCCGATCGGCGTAATGAAATTGTTGACGATCTGGATATCTTCCTGTACGTTGGTGAAGTCCCAACTCTGCCCCCCGCCGGCCGTGCCGACCGAAATAGAGGGCGACAGCGTATCTGCACCATAGGTGATCGCGTCGCCGATCGCGGGAATATCGCCGGCGCCCAAACTGATCTGAGCAGACTGTTTCAAAGGAAATGCAAGCAGGAGGGCCAATGGAAAAAGTAGGAGTGGTTTCATGTCTGTTGAATTGGTGAGCAATCGATTTTCTAATGGGAAGGTAGGGCTGCCGGCAAGATTCCCCGGCCAATCTTCCTCAATTTAACAAAATCTTTATTCCTTTGAACGTATGGATTTCGGTCAGCGCGTCCTCGACTTCAAACTTGGGCTAAGGCCCGACTGGAAACTGCCTCCGGGTTTCGACCTGTTGTATCCCTTCCGTGAAGAAGCCACGCGTCAGGCAATGCAGGTCTTTTACCGCAAGTATTACGCCGACGACCGTCCGCGCACCTTCCTCTTCAGCATCAACCCGGGCCGCTTCGGCTCAGGCGTGACCGGCGTGGCTTTCACCGACCCGATCCGCCTACAGGAGCAGTGCGGGATCGACAATCCTTTCCCCAAGAAACCCGAACTGTCGTCTCAGTTCATCTACGACATGATCGACGCCTATGGCGGCCCCACCGCCTTCTACCGGCAGTTCTATTTTATCGCCGTTTGCCCGCTCGGCTTCACTTTCCAGGGCAAGAACTGCAACTACTACGACGATCCGCGACTCCTCAAGGCCGCCGAACCGCACATCCTGCAAAGTCTGCA
>JAGQXA010000976.1 GCA_020436865.1 Saprospiraceae bacterium
CGCCGCTGACGGCAGAGGCCCCGGAACTGTTGGTCCAGATCTGCGGCCTGAAGCCCGGGATCGCCTACGACCTGATGGTGGTGGCCGTCACCGGTCCGCAACTTTGGCAAATCGACCATCTGAGTCCGACGGGTTTCCAACAAGGTAAAGGCGGCAAGCTGAAGTTAGAGGCCGATCAGGCCTGCGACTGGGTCAAGATCTCCATTTCTGAAAAGGCCTTTAAATCGCCTGTCCCGCTCTATCTGAGCTATCGCGGGCAGCAGGACGATCTGCAGGGCGACCAGAAACTCCTCAGCCCTATCGTGACCGACGATACGGCGCCGGTGGATTCCCTGATCCAGAATTCCTTCATCGGGGGCGATTGCTTCGAGGTGTTCAATATCGTCTCTCAGGGTGAAAGTACCAGCATCGGTTCCTTCTTCAACGGCGCCACCTCGATCGGTTTCGACGAAGGCATCATCCTGGCCTCGGGCGATATCGATATCGCTACCGGCCCGAACGACCAGGCCAACGCCTCGTCGGGTAACCTGTCGGGAGCCGGAGGTGACCCCGACCTGAATGCTCTGGCAAACTTCGACATCTTCGACGTGACGATCGTCGAGTTCGATTTCGTGCCGACGGTCGATACCATCCAGTTCGAGTACGTGTTCGCCTCCGAGGAATACTGCGAGTGGGTGGGCAGCATCTTCAACGACGTGTTCGGCTTCTTTATCAGCGGACCGGGCATCAGCGGGCCCTTCTCGAACGGGGCTATCAATATCGCCCAGGTGCCCGGCATCGGCGACCCGGTAGCCGTGAACAACATCAACCACCAGATCAACACACAATATTACGTCGGCAATATCCCGCCGGGCTCCAGCCAGCTTTTCGATCCGGATTGCGCCGGCCACCCGACCACCACCGGTCCTTCGGTCGACGATTGTCAGTACGACGGATTTACGACCGCGCTGACCGCCACCGCCGCCGTCATTCCCTGCAGCACCTACCACATCAAACTGGCTATCGCCGATGTCGGCGACGGCAGCTTCGATGCCGCAGTCTTCCTAAAGGCCAATAGCTTCAACGCCGGCGCTTCCGCCGTGGCCCAGGCCGTCGGCACACCCGATTCCATCAACGTCATCGCCGAGGGTTGCTCGGAAGGCTACTTCGAATTCACCCGCACGACGCCCGATACGACCGAGGCGCTGGAAGTGACCTTCACCGTTCTTCCCGCCAGCACCGCGACGCCGGTCGACGACTATGTGCCCCTGCCTACGAGCATTACTATCCCCGCCGGTCAGATGAGCGTACAGCTACCGGTCGAAGTGGTCGACGATCTGATCGCCGAAGGCACGGAAAGCATCTTACTGGCCCTCGACGTTCCCTGTTTGTGCAGCGACCCGGTCATCGAAATGTTCATCGAGGACCGGCCCACCGTCGAGGTCTTGCTCGACGACATGATCATCTGCTCCACCGACACCATAGCCCTGGCGCCGGCGCCCTCGGGGGGGATCGGAGAGTACTCCTACCTGTGGAGCACGGGCGACACTACAGCTGTGTTGTTGTTCGCACCCACGGCCGGCGGCCTGGACACGCTAAGCGTGATCGTGACCGACGCCTGCGGCAATATGGCCAGCGATACGGCC
>JAGQXA010000247.1 GCA_020436865.1 Saprospiraceae bacterium
CAAAAAGATCAAACAATCGGTCAGCGGCAACGGCAACGCCTCGAAGGAACAGGTCGCCGCCATGTTGCAGACCATCCTGGGCGTACAATGGCAACAGGATTCGTTCGACGCCACCGATGCCCTCGCTGCCGCACTTTGCCACTACTACCAATCGTCGAACCCCCTGGCAGGCAGCGGAAAACGGCATTCCGACTGGTCCAGTTTCCTGAAAGAGAATCCCGACCGGCAGGTTTAGTCCAAAGTTTGTATTTTCGTAAAAGGTTACAAAGGTTACAAAGGTTACAAAGGTTACAAAGGTTACAAAGGTTGCAGAGGGTACGACCTGATCAGAAACCCTGCTCCGAAGGAGCACCGGAGGACCTCGTAGAGGTCCATCCTCTCTAGCACCGGAGGACCTCGTAGAGGTCCATCCTCTCTAGCACTGGAGGACCTCGTAGAGGTTTATCCTCTCTAACAAGATCGATAATATCCAAAAATCGACCATATGCCAGATCGAGCTATTCCCGCCGTAGATCTATCCCGTTTTGTGCACGGCAGTGCGGAAGAACGGGCGCAGTTCGTCGAAACCCTCGGCAAAGCGTTTCACGAGATCGGGTTTGTGGCCGTGAGAAACCACGGCATCCCGAAAGAACTGATCGATGGGTTTTACGCCCGCGCCAAGGAATTCTTCAACCTGCCCATCACCACCAAACGAAGGTACGAGGTGCCGGGCCTGGCCGGCCAGCGCGGCTACACCTCCTTCGGCAAGGAGCACGCCAAGCAATCGAAGGTAGCCGACCTCAAGGAGTTCTACCAGATCGGGCAGGAGGTCGTCGGCGACGACCCCATCCGCTCGGAATATCCGGAGAACGTCAGCGTGGATGAATTGCCGGAATTCACCGATCTCGGACATCAACTTTACCGGGCCTTTGAAAAAGGGGGCGCCGAACTCCTTCGGGCCATCGCCATCTACCTGGACCTGGGCGAAAACTACTTCGACGACAAGATCCACAACGGCAATAGCATCCTGCGGGCCATCCACTACCCTCCCATCACTCAGGAACCCGATTCGGCTATCCGCGCCGAACAGCATGAAGACATCAACCTCATCACCCTCCTGGTCGGCGCTTCGGCCGGCGGCCTGCAACTCCTGACCAAAGAGGACAAATGGGTAGCCGTCGTGCCGGAAGAAGGCGAACTCGTGATCAATGTCGGCGATATGCTGCAGCGGCTCACCAACAACTACCTCCGGTCGACCACCCACCGGGTGGTGAATCCGCCGCGCGAAGAGTGGCACATCCCACGCCTGTCGATCCCGTTCTTTCTGCATCCGCGGAGCACGATGGACCTCACCTGCCTCGAAAATTGCGTGACCGACGATAATCCGCTGGCCTACGAACCGATCACCGCCGGCGAATACCTGGACGAACGCCTGCAGGAGATCGGACTCAAAAAGTAGGGCAGATTGGTCGAAAAAAGAGCAGCAGGGGAATCTGTCGGAAAGGCCAACCGTTAAACTTTTGTGGCCGATCGTTCTCTAACGATCCAAACATCCTGTTAACTTTGCTACTAATTAAATTTCAGTATTATGAATACTATCTTCCTTTTTCAGTTTTTCGGCCCGGAAATGCTCGTCATCATGTTCGCTATCCTGCTGCTCTTCGGCGGCAAGAAGATCCCCGAACTGATGCGCGGCATTGGTAAAGGTATCCGGGAGTTCAATGCCGCCCGGTCTACCGTAGAACAAGAGTTGAAAGAAGGAATGCGGGATGCCGAACGCAAGGAGTTGGAAAACAAAGACGACCAGAACAAATAAGCTCGCCTTTCTCCCCGGCCGGACAGAACAGCCGGCGCAATCCTTTCCTGGAATGCGTCGGCTGTTCTGCTTATTGGAAATTCACTTTTGTCGGCGATGGCGCCGGGGAACTTCGATTTGCTCCAACGCGCAAGCCCAAGACCGGCACTTATTGGTCGTACTTCTGCAACCCCAACTCCTCGATCAGCCGGATGAGCTTCTGGGCATATTGCTGATCGGTGGCGTAACCAGCCTTCTGCAATCCCTTTGCCCACCCCTGGTAGTCGGTCGACTTCAACTGATACAGAAACTGGTAGTGCGCACGCTGCAGGAACAGGCTGTGCGCCCGGTAGCTTTCCCAGGCAGTACCGAACTTCCGGAAAAAATCCTTGTGGGAATCGTCGGAAAAGTTCGTGCAATGCCCACGACTGCAGTTCTTCTCAAAACACTTGATCCCGAAATGGTTGTTGCTGCGGGAAGCCAAGACGCTCTTGCCGGCATCGCTCTCCAACAGGCCTTGCGCCAGGGTAATGCTGGCCGGAATACCGAATTTTTCCATCTCGCCCTGCGCCACCTTTGCAAAGCGTTCTATGTACTTCAATTGCCGCTGTCGCTTATCGCTGACGGGAGCCTCGGCAGCCGCCACGGCGGCCGGTTTTGGGGTCGGCTTGACCGGGGTCGCAGAGGCGACGGCCTTCGTCGAAGGGAATTTTTCGGCTTCGGGTTCTACCAACCCGTCCTCTTCGGAGGGCGTGAAATAGCCCCAGTCGACCTCCGCCGTCACCCAGTCCAGCGGCAGGAAGTGAACGGGCGTAGCAGCCAGCACCGGACGCAGGGCCCAGCCAGGGTCGTTCATCGATAGCTGAAATTCCTGGATGCTCAGAGCCAGGAAGATCAGGACGGCCAGACTCACCTTCCATTGCTGGCGTTCGAGCTGTTGGTGGCTGTGATGACTGGAGCGGCGCAATCGTTCGATCCACTCCTGATAGTGAAAGGGATGTTGCTCGTTCATGTCGGCAGATAAATAGCGTTTAGAGGTCGTTGAGCAACACAAATTAAAACAAATAATTTCAACAAACAATCATTAATAAAACATTTTGTTGAAATTATTTTTGATCTGCCGTTTCGATGATGCGAATGAACTCTTTGGTAAGGCTGTCGGTCTGCATTTGGCGACGGAAATCGTCCATAGTGGCCGCATAGCAAAGCCGGCCCTTGTGGATGATGGCCAGATCATCGCAGAGGAGGTCGACTTCGCTCATGATGTGCGAAGAAAAGAGCACGGTTTTCCCCTCCTCCTTACAGCGGCGGATCAGTTGGATGATCGCTTCCGCCGTGATCACGTCGAGGCCGGAGGTGGGCTCGTCGAAGATCACGACCTGGGGATCGTGGATCATGGTGCGGGCGATCGACACCTTCTGACGCATGCCGGTCGAGAGTTGTCCGATCCGCTTCTTGGCAAAGTCGTGCATATCCAGGAGGGAGAACAGCGATTCCCGGCGTTCGCGGTAGGTTTGAGGATCCACCTGATGCAGGCGCGCGAAGTATTGGACCACCTCGTCGGGAGTCAGCCGCTGGTAGAGCCCCGTGCTGCCGGTAAGGAAGCCGATCTGTGACCGCACCTGCCGGCCTTCCGCCACGACATCGTGCCCGCCGACCGTGATCCGACCGGTACTGGGGCGCAGGATGGTGGAGATCATGCGGAGGGTCGTGGTCTTGCCGGCTCCGTTCGGTCCCAAAAGCGAAAAGACGCGGCCGGGGCGGCAGGTGAAGCTGACATCGTCGACGGCCTTGACAGAGCGCGCCCGGGTGCCGAGTTCTTTTTGTTGGACGGAAGAAAGAGAGAAGTCTTTGGTGAGATGTTCCACTGCGATCATGCGTTCAAAGGTAACAAAACGACCTATTTTTTTTGCTTCCGCTTCAGGAGTTTTAATTTTGATGGCGGCCATGGATGTCAACCTCAGCATATCCGATCTGTTCGTCGCCCTCCTGATGGGCCTCGGAGCCCTGCAAGCGGTGTTCATCGGACTTATCTTTTTGCTGCGGAGCACGGGCAACAAGAAGGCCAACCTCTTCTTCGGCGGGCTTTTGCTGGCCTTTGCATTGGCCATCGTCAACCTGATCTTCGCCCATATGGGCATTTACAGCCAACACCAATACCTGTACTTCATCCCGCTCTGGTACACCCTGTCGTTCGGCCCCTTCTTATTCTATTACGTCAAGTTCAGCCTATACCCCACCTACGAGCTGCGCCGCTCGGATGCCAAGCATTTTCTGCTGCCCATCGCCCAGGCGCTGTTCTATTGGAGCATAGGCTTTCGCGACGAGGCCTTCAAAGACTGGATCTGGGAGGTCTTCGTCCGGCCGTTCTTCTCTACCTTCGAAGGTATCCTGTTCCTCATCTCCTTCTTCGGCTACCTGGCCTTGTCGTACCGCTATATCAAGTTCAAGCAGGCCATTCTGAAGAAAAAGGATGCCCGGCCCTGGGAATTGCGAAAGGTGACTTGGCTGCAGAACGTGGTCAAGGTGCTCTTTGTCCTGGCTTGCATCAATTCCTTTTACACTATTGTCGACTTCGTGGCTTTTCGCTTCTTCCAGCGAAACCTGTACAACCTTCCCGGTTTTTCCTATCTCGGCGATCTCTCCTTCGCCGCTATGGTCTACTGGTTGGGGTTCAATGGTTACAAGAATGAGTTCTTTGCCGCCTACCACCGCTCGGAAAGTAAAGCGGCGCGACGGGAATACCGGCCGTTCGACTCCGCCGAACTCCAACGCTGGCAGGAGAAACTTCTCCAACAATTCGAGAAAGAACGACGCTATCTCGACCCTGAGCTCAAACTCGAACACCTCGCCCGGGCGCTGGAACTGCCTCCCAAAACGACCTCCTACATCATCAACGAGGGCTTCGGGAGGTCCTTCAACGACCTGCTCAATGAGTATCGGGTCGAAGAGGTCAAGAAGCGGCTGACCGATCCGCGCTTTCAGCATTACAGCCTGCTCAGCATTGGGTACGATGCGGGCTTCAATTCCAAAGCCACGTTTTACAGGGCTTTCAAGAAGGCTACCGGGCAGACGCCGAGGGAGTACAGGGAGGGGGAGGGAGTTTGAGTTTGAGATTGAGTGTGAGTGTGAGTGTACCTGCCATGCAGTTCCCAACAATTGTCGGGACGGCGAAGGCTGGCTTGTCAAGCCGTAGCCTCGGCGAAGGCTGAACAGACCAACTAGCGGGGTTGTACCCCGTTGTAGAAAAGCAGTTGCAAGCCGAAGTTCAGCAGATTTTCCTGGAAGGCCTCCGGTTGGGTGGTCGAGTTGGGAAAGAAATGTTCCTCCATGCCATAGACGTTGATGTTGGTCCAGGGCACCTGCACATAGGGGCGAAAGGCCAGCGAAAGCACGTCGCTGGTGATCAGCTCGTAGCTGATGTAGAAGGTGGAGGTCACGTGAAAATCGTCGACCAGGCGGATCGTCTCCGTTTCGTCGGAAAACTCGGTGCGCAGGATATAGTCCGAACCGTCGATCGTGCCGCCAACTGCAAAGGGACCCGAAAAAAACTCGGCGCCCGCCGAGAAGCTGTTGTAGCGGAAGAACAGCTCTTGCCGGAAGGTGGTGTTGTCGGAAGGACGCAAGCCCTCGGCCTTGCGCCGGGCCAGCTTGGCCGTCCACGAACATTCCAGCCCAATGAAATCCCAACGGTTGCGAAAGCCGATCGTCACCCCGCTGATCAGGTTCAGGTCGCGAAAGTCATCGTCGAACCACGGATTCTGCTGGTTCACCCGGTCCATGATGTCGTTGGTATTGGCCGGATTCATCAGGCCCAGGCCGTATCCGATCTTCAGATTTAGCTGCCCCCAGCCCGGCAGGGCGCAGGTCAGGGCGGCGGCGAAAAAGAACACCCTTGCGATGGATCTGCTCATGATCGACGTTTCTTCTGCATTTGCAGGCGCTAAATTACCAAAACGTCCCTAATTCCGTCCGCAATTCCCAACCTGAACCGAAAATAAGCCGCCGCCGGTCGAACATAAGCGCCCCTTGATCGGATTTAGCTCGGGTTTTGTCGGGGAAAACTTGCCTCGAAAACTTTTTTGAAATAATTTTGACTAAACGTTTGGTCAATAAATGGCGCCGAAGTCCAAAAAACAATTTGAAGAGATGCGGCAGCAAAGCATCGCCGCGATCAAGCAGGCCGCCCTGGAACTGTTTGCGCATCGGGGTTACGCGAGTACCTCGATCAGTCAGATAGCCAGGGAAGCCGGCATCTCCAAAGGCTTGATGTACAACTATTTCAGCAGCAAGGAAGACCTGCTGCGCGCCATTATCCTCGACGCTGTGGAGACCGGCGAAAAGCTCGTCGAAGGCTCTCTCCACGAATCTCCGGAGCCGCACAC
>JAGQXA010000977.1 GCA_020436865.1 Saprospiraceae bacterium
ATCTGCGCGAAGCGGCGCGTGGCCTCGTCTTCGATACTGCCCAGCAGCGCTTCCTTGTCGCCATAGGCTTCGTACCAAAAACATTCGTCCATCAACTGGGCGGCCTCGATCAGCAGGGGGATCATCTTCTTTTCGTTGTCGCTCAGCTTGCTCAGGTCGGTCGTCAGCCGCACGGTGGTGTATTTCGCGAGCAGGGAGTCCATTTCCGACAGGCCGGTCTCTTCGCCGGCATCGGTGCTTTCCTGCGGTTGGCAGCCGCTGTTCAGGGTCAGGGCCAACAGCACGGCCGGGATGATTAGTAAGTTCCTCATGTGTTGAATGGTTTTGCCGGAAAGATACGAAGAAAATGCCGCTCTAAGATTGGGGATCGCTCGCCCCGGGGGCCCCGAACAGGCAGACCGGAACTTTATAGGTCTTTGAGCCGTTATAGTAAGCGAGGGTTCCGGTGTAGAGGTATAAGGGTCTTTGTTATATTCCTGCCTATCGTTTGCAGTTTCATGCTGTGATCCTGATCTCGTCGGCCGAAAGGTCGACGGCCGCACCATTCCCGTTACCGCCGTATGACCATGTAACCGCTGTTGCCAAGGAGATCCATCGATGTCCAGGTACTGTGGAGGTCTGCCGACTTGCGACCAGATCTGCGGCCGCTGATTTTCTTACAAAACCTACGACGATGAAAGAAGGAGTATTGACCCCCGATAAAGATCAAACGTTAATCGCCCGCCTGGTGGAAAAGGTCGTACAACCTAAGGGGTACGACCAGATCCGGGTCAATAGCGAGGGCTACGACATGCCTGCAGAGATCAAGTCGCAGGAGTCGGACAAGGTGTTCGTTCCCGACGCCACCGCCATGCGCAATGGCCGCAAGAACTATTTCGAGCTGGGTTTAAAGACCGACCGGGTGCGCCCGCTCATTACCAAATGGAAACTGCTCAGCAATCTGGCCCGATTCCGGGGAGGAAAGCTGTTCCTCGTCGTGCCGCGCGGGCACCATGCCTTCGTCAAGCGCATCCTGCGCGACTACCCGGTCGAGGCAAAGGTTGTAAAGATCTGATCGGGAGGAAAAATGCAATTTTCAATTATTGTCACTAATAAAAATGAACTGAATGCTGATTATCAATGTAAAAGACAATGAGTCCATTGAACGTGCGCTGAAGCGCTACCGCCGCAAGCACCGCAACACGCAACTGATGAAAGAGTTACGTCGGCGGGAACGTTTCGTCAAACCTTCCATGAAGCGCCGCAAGGAGCTGCTGAAGGCCATTTACCGCGAACAAAAAGCACAGGAAATGGATAGTTGATCCATAACCAAGACAAATCATTACTTAGACCAACCATGTCAACCACACCCACCGTCAACATCAACCAATCCGTCGCGATCCTGGTAGATGGGAACAATATGGAAAAGAGCCTGCACGATCTGGTGAAGAACACCAGCGCCATGCTCAACTTCGATACGCTGATCCCCAAATTGCTCGACAACCGCTCACTGAACCGGCTCATCTATTTCCGGGAGGGGAAAAACATCTCCTCCAAGCTGGCCGAGCGCTTGCACGACAACTACCACGGTTCCGTGGTGCCTTGTTATAAGTCGGCCGATATTCCGCTGACCATCAAAGCGACCCAGATCGCCCAAAAGGTCGATACCATTATCATCCTTTCCGGCGATGCCGATTATGTCGAACTCGTACGCCACCTCAAATCGGAAGGCGTGCGGGTCGAGATCGCCGCCGTCGAACGCACCACCGCCCGCATCCTGCAGGAAGAGGCCGATTA
>JAGQXA010000248.1 GCA_020436865.1 Saprospiraceae bacterium
GCCGGCGGCCGGCCGATCGACAGCCTCGTCTTTCGCGAAGGGCCGCATCAGCTCGAGTTGGGCCATGCCCCTGGTTGGTGGCAACCCGAGGTGGAAAAGCTCGACTATCAGCTTTGTTATCTGAAGGTCAAGGCCGAGGAGAACGGGCATTTGGCGGTGGAAGGAAACCGTCAGACCGGCTTTACCTGCTGGGTCGCCGCCGACGAGGTGGAGTTTCTGAAGTGGTCGGACTTTCTGTTGACGGTACATTCCGTAGAGCCGCGCTTTCCCGAAGATCAACTGATATTGAAGGCCCCTGCGGCCGATGCCGAGCCGCTCTTTCAGGCAGGGGAGGGCTACATCCTGCAACCCAAAGAAGTGCGGGGGGAGTGGTTACGCGTGGAGGTGGTAGACGAAGATTATCAGCCGGTCGGGGAAGGATGGCTGCAGTGGAGAGCCGGAACGAGCCTTTGGGTGGAGTACAATCTGTTGAGTTAGTCGGGCGCTGCCGGAAAAACCTATCCCGGTTTCCGGCAGCACCCGATCGCCGTTATCGCTTGTCGATTTCCAGCACCATCCCGACGGCGCTGCGGCCTTTGGTGTCGCAGAGGAACTCGACGGCGTCGCCGGCGGCGAATTTCACATCGGCGATCTCTACCGCTCGCAGGGCCTCGCGCAATTTCCCGGCGTAGGTCGACTGTCGGCTTTGGTTGATGCGCTCGTTGAGGGTGTTGTAGTCCAGCAGTTCCTTGGAAACGACAATGGCTATGCGGTCGCGATTGCCGATCTCGTCGGCAGTCATGGAATAGTCTTTCGGAAACAGGCGCGTACCGGTGATCCCACAGTAGGGCGAATGCTTGGGCGTGTATGGAAAGAGCACGTAGCTGGAGCCGTCGGTTTCTTCCCCAAACACATAGATGTAGCATTCGATGCTGTTGGTGACGGCCACCTTGAACTTGTCGCCCTTGCTGATCGGCCGGCTGGTGCGGAATACGCGTTCGCCGGCTGCCTGCAGCGGCAGGAGCGATTGCGTGGCATTGTCGACCAGCCCGAATTTTACCGCCAATTTGTTCGGGTCGAACTTCTCCGCTTCGCCCATGGGATATAGCCCGTAGGCCTCTTTCACGAAAAACTTGAAATCCGAGTAGTTGACCCAGGCGATGCCGTCGTCGCCCCAGCCACGTCCCCAACTGTTCATGATCTGGAAGGCGCCCCCTTCGCGATTGTCGTCGTAGCCGATCACGCACATGGCATGGCCGCTGAAGCCATACAACGAACGGTCGCGCTGGGTCGGACGCCAGGCCGACTGGCCTTGCATGGCGTGCATGAAGGTGCCGCCTACCTGCATGCCGATCACGACCGGCGCGCCCTGCGCCAGGTGCTGTTTAATGCCTTCGAGGTCGGGCGTGTAATTGTTGGCGCCCAGGGTGAGGCGATTGTAACCCTTGATGCGGAATTGCTGTGCGGCCTGTTGTTCGCGCGAATCGGGTTTGTTCGAACAGCTTCGCTCATCGTACGGATATTGGCTGAAGGGCAATACGCCACCGGTGCGCATGGTTTCCATGGCGTCGAGCATGTAGGCGCCCTGGCAGCCGGGTAAGGCGATCTGGTTGTAGAGGTAGGCCGGACTGAAAGCCACCTGGTCGGGCGCCTTTCCCGTAGCGCGTGCCTGCAGGATCGAACGGGCGCCGTACGACGAGGCCCAGCCCACGCAGGAGCCCTGCCGGCCCTGGTGCTGCCGGGTGGGCGCGTAACGGAGAAGAGATACCGAAGGGGGCAGCGAACCGGCCGAGTAGGAAGCCCCATACGACACGGGTTCGAAAACTTCCGCCTGGTCGTAGTGCTCTTCGTCGAGGGTGGCCCCGAAGAAGAAATCGCCGGCCTCGGCGGAAGACTGATCGATCCCTCCCGAAAGCATTTCCTGGCCGCCCAGAAAGAAATACCAGACGGCGCCGATCGCCAGGATCGGGATCAATAACTTCGGTTTCTTGAACAGGAACAGCAGAATAAAGGGCAAGAGCTTACCCAGTGGGTTGGATCCTCCGGTGTTGCGGCGCGGGTCGTTCGACGGGCGCTGCGGACCTTGAGGATCGTCCTTTTCCATTCGGATCGGCATAGCGAAGTAGTTTTATGATTTGCCAAGCTCCTCAAACTCACACTCACTCTCAAACTCAAACTCAAACTCAAACTCAAACTCAAACTCGTTTCCAATATATCCATTTCCACCAATAAATGAAGCACCCTACAGTTGCCCGACGATCAGTTCGCCATGGTGCCGCGTGTTCTCGATGAACAGCTTGCTGGTTTCCAGTCCGGCAACGACCACTCCGGCCACGTAGACGTTCGGCAGCGGCGTTTCCAGCGTATCGGGATCGTGCAGGGGAAAGCGCGCTTCGTCGTCGCTGAGCGGCAAGCCCAGGCGGGCGAGCAGGTCGTAGTTGGGCTGATAGCCGGTCATGGCCAGCACGAAATCGTTTTCCAGCGTCAGCGGGCCGTCGGGGGTGTTCAGGACGACCGTGTAGGGGCCGATCTCTCGCACGGTCGAATGGAAGAAGGCGCTGATGCTGCCTTCTTTGATGCGGTTCTCGATGTTTGGCTTGATCCAGTATTTGACGTTTTGGTAGAGTTCGTCTTCGCGTACGGCCATGGTCACTTCCGCGCCTTTGTAGTAGGTTTCGAGCGCCACGTCGCAGGCCGAATTGGCGGCGCCGACCACCAGCACTTTTTGGCCGACGTAGGGGTGGGCCTCATCGTAGAAGTGTTTGACCTTGGGCAGATCTTCGCCCGGCACGCCGAGCAGGCGCGGGCAATCGTAGAAACCAGTGGCTACGATCACGGCACGGCAGCGGTAGGCTTGCCGGCGGCTGTGTACTACGTACCCCTCCTGCCTGGGCAACGCTTCCATGCGCAGCACTTCCTCATAGAGCTTGATCCGCAGATCGTAGGCTTCCACAATGCGCCGATAGTATTCGAGAGCTTCGCGACGCGTGGGTTTATCGCCGTGGGCGATGAAAGGCACCTCGCCGATCTCGAGTTTGTCGGAGGTGGAAAAGAAGGTCATGTTCGTCGGAAAGCGAAAGACGGAATTGACCAGCACTCCTTTTTCCAGAACGAGGTAGCGCAAACCCCGTGTCCGGGCGGCAATCGCGCAATTCAGCCCCGTCGGTCCGCCGCCGATGATGATCAGATCGAATGGTTCCATAAGAATGCCGTAGGTAATTCAGCCTGCATGATAAGGGTTTATCCCGACACTGGAGCGGTTTGGGAGATGGTCCTGACCGGTGGCGCGGGGCAGGCCCATACGCATGCGAATGCTGAATGACCGTTTTAAACGCCCTTAAAGATCGCTCAGTCGACTGCGAGCGGCAGCAATTGCGAGATCTTGGCGTAGAGTTCTGCCGGCTGAAAGGGTTTGGCCAGATAATCGTCGAGGCCCAGTTGGAGGCAGCGTTCTTTTTCCTGTGCGGAAGCCATGGCAGTCAGGGCGATGATCGGCACATTGCTGAATTCCCGGATCTTCCGGGCGGCGCTTAGTCCGTCGAGCACCGGCAGTTGAAGGTCCATCAGCACCAGGTCGTACTCCTGGGCTTCCATCTTCTCGACGGCTTCCTGGCCATTTTCCACGATATCGATCCGTACCTGGTGCGACCACGACTGAAGAAGTTTGCGCATGGCGATCTGGTTCAGCGAATGATCTTCGACCAACAGGATGTTGAAGGGGCTGTTGGGCCGGGCTTCGGCCCCGGTCTCGGTGGCCAGCTTGACCGGCAGCGATAGCACGTAGCAGTTACCGAAATCCTCTCCGGGCCGGATCGTCAGGTTCGCTTTCAGGAGTTCGACGAGGCGGCCGATCAGGAGGCGCGGCAACTGGCCGTTCTTTCCGGTCAGTTCGGTCGGGTCGGGTATGGAAGTGGTCGGTTGATAGGCTTCGATGTCTGCCCGGCCGATCGGGGGTCCCTGGTCGCAGATCTTCATTTCGAGGGTCAGGTCGGGTTCGCGCCTCAGCTGCACTTCGATGTGGAGCTCCGGGCCGGGCTCTTTGCCGATCACCTCCGAGAGCAGGTTGTACAGGAGCAGCGTGAGTCGCGGCAGATCGGAAACCAGTTCGGACGGCAGGTCGTCAGGCCATTGGAAACTCACCTGGAGCTTCTTGTTGCGCGTTTTCAGTCGTACGAACTGGCGCAGGGAGCGCAGCAACTGATGCGGTTGAAAGGCGCTTTCTTGCAAAAAGTCGTTATGCAAAGAAAGAAAAGCCAGGTTGAGCAGTTGGTCGGTTGAAATGGTCAGGTCTTCCACTGCCAACTTCAGGTTGTGGAGCGCCTCCGCTTGTTGCGCTTCCTGATCGGCCTTCTCCAGGAGGAAGAGCCATTGCACCACCGAGGCGAGGGGCGTTCGGATCTGGAAACTCAGGTCAGCCAGGCGATTGTCGGCCAGATGGGCCGGAGGGGAGGCTGCGGCCCATCTGGCGGTGACATTCTGCACGGCGCCGATCAGCAGGATGGTTTCGGTCGGTTCGTCGTACCAGACCTTGGCGGTGAGCGATACCCATTTGAGCGAGTACCCCTGAACGATCATGCGGTGATCGATCTGGCTCTGTACGCCTTCTTTTTGTACGGTGGAAAAGAATTCCTGTACGGCAGGCCGGTCTTCCGGGTGCACGTAGCGGAGGTAGTCGGATAGGGTCGGCTTTATGCTGCGCGGCGGAAAGCCGAAGATCTGGAAAAGCCCGTCGGACCATTCCATCTCGCAGGTGACGAGGTCCATCGTCCAGCTACCCATCTGCGACATCGATTGAACCTGCTGATCGCGGCGTTTGTTGTAGGAAAGTTGTTCGCTAGCCTGCTCGAGGTTTTGGTGCGTTTTGAAGTGCTGCATGGCGTAGCGGATCGTACGACCGAGGAGTTTATGGTCGAACTGCCCCTTGACGAGAAAATCCTGGGCGCCGGCCCGGATGAACTGCGCACCGATGATCTCGCTGTTGTTGCCGGTCAGCACGATGACGGGAATATGCGAATAGAGATCGAGGAAGCGCGAGAGTGTCTTGAACCCATTGACGTCGGGCAGGCTCAGATCGAGCAATACGATATCGGCCTTGTGTTCGTTCAGAAAACTCTTGGCGTCGAAAAAACTGTTGGTCACCTTCAATTCGAAGGGCGACTTCATCTTTCCGAGCACCGTTTCAAGGAAGAGTACGTCGCCGAGGTCGTCCTCCACCAACAGGAGGATTGGTTTTGTGTTTGGGTTCATAATTTGCGATCTTACGACCATCGGCCCGAACGGCGGAAACCTGTTCCGGCATCAGATCTTAGTTCTTGTGTGTCTTGTTGAGCGAGCGTTTATTTGGAGTAGCTGAGAGTACTCACTTTTTTGTTTGGTAAGGTAAAGTTAAGATTTCCCGGGTATTTGCCGGGGAAATTTTGCAAAAAATACCGGGGGAAAGGAGGATCGGTTTCGGCCGGAGGTTGCCGGTCGGCCGTCTTGCTCTTTCGAATGGGTATGGTTTTGCCGTCTTTCAAGGCCGTTTTCCCTTAGCTGGCGATTTATTTCTAGTACACATAACCTTATGGCATGCATGCATTTCAGCGATTTCAGCAGCAGTTTACGACCTATTTGGAGCGTCATCCCTTTGCAGGGCAGCCGCCCGCATTGTACGAGCCCGTCAACTACATCCTGTCGTTGGGCGGCAAGCGCCTGCGCCCGGCCGTGGTGCTGATGGCCTGCCATCTGTTTCACGAGGAAGAAGAAGCGGCCTTGCCGGCGGCGCTCGCCGTGGAGGTATTTCACAACTTTACCTTGGTGCACGACGACATCATGGACGAGGCTCCCTTGCGGCGCGGGCAGGCCACGGTGCATCAGCGCTACGGTCTTAACGCCGGGATCCTTTCCGGCGACGTCATGCTCATTCTGGCTTACGAAGGCCTGTTGCAGGCCTACGAAGCCGGGCAGGCGGCCGATCTGCTGCGGGTCTTCAATCGCGTTGCGCGGGAAGTGTGTGAAGGGCAGCAATACGACATGAGCTTCGAAAGCCGCGAGGATGTGTCCATCCCCGAATACTTGCGGATGATCGAACTGAAAACGGCCGTCTTATTCGGCGGGGCGCTGGAAATGGGGGCGATCGTCGGACGGGGCGGTGCGGAAAATGCCCGGCAGTTGTACGAGTTCGGACGCAATGCCGGCATCGCCTTTCAGTTGCAGGACGATATCCTCGACACCTTCGGCGATCCGGAGAAATTTGGCAAAAAGGTCGGAGGCGACATCGTGCAGAACAAGAAGACGTACCTCGTGCTCAAGGCCCTGGAAGACGGCTCCGACCTGCAACGCGATCGGCTGCGACACTTGCTATCCATTCAGCCGAGCGACGAGCGGGCAAAGGTCGAAGAGGTCAGGGCCCTGTTCGAGACGCTGCACATCCGCGAAAAAGCCGAACAGGTGAAGGCCGACTTTCGGCAAAAAGCGCATCGCCATCTCGAAGCAGTCAAGGCGCCGTCGGCTCGCAAGGCGGTCTTGCAGGAACTGGCCGACTACCTCCTCGGAAGGGAGGAATAAAAAAAGGAGCAACCGCCTTAGCGGTCACCCCTCACACTATGAAACACTATCTCTTTAGGGAATCTTTTAGGTTGGCGTTAGATAAAAATACCAACTTCCCCAGGATTATACAAATTTGCCGCTCTTCCCTTTATCCGGCCGCGGGGGCCGTCGCACACAGGAAAGCAGCAGTCGTTTCCCATTCAATTTCTCCCTACTATTTTCAAAAATGAGGCCAATTTTGCCTCAGTCGAAGAAAAAAAGGAAATTTTTTTCGAACCTGTTTCTATAGTGCTGTTTTTCAGATGATTAGACGAATTCATTTTTTTTGAGATCAGACAGGAAGATCTTGCCGTTCCACCATTCCCGTTCGATCAACGCTCCGTAGCGTTCGTAGAAGCGGAGGGCGGGCGTGTTCCAGTCGAGGACTTGCCACTTTACCAGCCGGCAGTCTCGTTTCACGGCCTGGGTCAGGAACGCTTCGAAGAGGAAGCGGCCGATCCCTTGCCGGCGCCGTTCCGGGCGCACCACGAAATCTTCCAGATAGAGCATTTTGCCCTTCCAGGTGGAGTAGGTCAGGTAGTACAGGGCCATGCCGACGACCGTTCCGCCCTCTTCGGCTACCAAAGCTTCGAAAGCGCCTTCCCGGAAATCGGCGCGGTAGGTGTCGAGGTCGGCCGTAAATTGTTCTTCGGCCCGTTCGTAGATCGCCAATTCGCGCACCAATTGATGGATGGCGGGTAGGTCGGCCTCGGTAGCCGGTCTAATGGTGACATTCATCTTACAGCTCTTTGGAAAAAAATTGTCAAATTAGCGGGCGGAGAAGAAACGCCTTTCTCCTATTTACTATTGCATCAGAAACAATATCGGATCTATGGATCGAATAACCCAAATCTTAGTGGCCGCACTGCTGTTGCCGGCCTTGCTCTTTTCTCAGGAAACAATGACGGAGTGGCTACCGGTACAGGTCGATGTGGTCTATCTGGCTTCCGACGACCTGCAGGGCCGCGAAACGGGCACCGAAGGAGAACGCCTCGCCGCCGAGTACATTGCCCGGCGCTTCGCGCAGATCGGACTAAAACCCTACGCCGCCGGCAATGCCGCCACCTGGTACCAGCCCTTTGATTTCGTGTACAAATCCAACCCGCATGCCGAGAAAGGGGAAGACCGGACCGGCAAGAACGTGATCGGGTACATCGACAATGGCGCCGACCGCACCGTTGTCGTCGGCGCCCACTACGACCACCTGGGCATGGGCGGCTTCGGCTCCCGTCACCTCGGCGAACCGGCCATTCACAACGGGGCCGACGACAACGCCAGCGGCGTGGCGGGCATGCTGCGCATCGCCGAAAAGCTCAAGGCTTCGCCGGCCCGCCACAACAACTACCTGTTCATCGCCTTCTCCGGGGAAGAACTGGGGCTCTACGGATCGAAGTATTTCGCCCAGCATCCGGTATTTTCGCTGGAGAACGTCAACTATATGCTCAACCTCGATATGGTCGGGCGGTTGAACGAAGAGGGCGTGCTGGCCGTCAACGGCGCCGGCACCTCGCCGGCTTGGAAAACCGCGCTCGAAGCCGTCGCTCCCGACGCGATCCAGGTCAAGACCAACGACAGCGGTATCGGTCCCTCCGACCATACCTCTTTTTATCTGGAAGATATTCCCGTGCTGCATTTCTTTACAGGCCAGCATGAGGACTACCACAAACCGGAAGACGATAGCCCGCTCGTAAACTACGAGGGCATCGTGCTCGTGACCGATCTGATCGTCGACCTCATCGAGAAGCTCGACCCGGAAGGCGAACTGGCCTTCACGAAAACCAAGGACGAACAGGAAGGCCGCCAGGCCGCCAGCTTCAAGGTGACCCTGGGCGTCATGCCCGACTACGTCTACAGCGACGAGGGTATGCGCATCGATGGCGTCATGGAAGATCGCCCCGCCCAGAAGGCCGGCATGAAAAAGGGCGACGTGATCGTGCGCATGGGAGAGGTGGAAGTGAAGGATATCTACGATTACATGGAAGGCCTGGCCCTGTACAAGAAGGGCGATAAGGCAAAGGTAGTGGTCAAACGCGGAAAGGAAGAGCTGACCTTCGACGTCGAGTTTTGATCGGATGTTGGATGTAGGTCCGAATGCCATTCGGACCTACATCCACTCTGTTTTCGCGGAAGCGACTTCCCGCCCGTCTTCCGCCAGCACCAACCGGTGCAGAAATTCTCCTTCATTCAACTGCTGCGTTTCGGCGATCACCTCCTGTTGCCAGTGACACTCGAGCCGGTAGAGGATGTCGAGCGATCTCAATTGGCCGCTCTGTAGCAAGTGCGGAGGCACGGCTTCCAGCATCCATTGTACGTAGTAGGTGTTGTTCAGGTGTTGGTTGAAATCGAGATCATGCCAGTACACCCGAAAGCCGAGCCGGTGGTCGACCCGCTCCATCGCGGGCAGTTTGCCCTGCGGGCGCGGCAGGAAATCGCCGTAGGTCTCGATGGCCGGTCCGTACTCGAGGATGAAATCGGGAATGCGGGTCATACGCCGGGTAAGGGTATCCATGAGCAGCCAGGTGGAACCGGAATGGGCGATGAGGCGTCCGCCGGCGTCGTACACCTTATAGTCGCGAAAGGTGAAGAACTTCTCGAATCCCGCCGGGTAGGTTTCGACGGTGATCTTTTCACCAAGCCGGGGAAGGCGGTCGATGTTCACGTATTTCTTCATCAACACCCAGGAGATCTGCCGGGGCTCGAGGTCCCAGACCGACAACTTCATGTCGATGACGTTCTGCATGGCCGTCTCGTGCATGAGCTTCACGAGGGCCGTGACGGTCGCCTGCTTGCGGCTGTCGATCTCGTAGGTCCGGATCTGGTATTCGGCGGTGCAGCGATAGGGGCGTTCCATATCGGTTATTGGGCGATCAGCTGTCCGACGGCCATCAAGCGGCCGTCGAGGTGGATCTGATAGAAATACGAGCCCGCGGGCAGCTGCGCTCGCGGTAAACTGAAGTTCCCGGCGGGAAGCCCGTCCTGTTTCAGCACCCGTTTACCCGAGCCGTCGTAGAGGGTCAGATCGACCTGCTCGCCGGCGGCGGCGGGCGAGTAGAAGTGTACGCGCTCTGCAAACGGCATCGGCGAAACGGTGTAGGTCCAGGGAAGTTGAAGCGACAGCGTTTGCAGGTGCTCGATCACGAAGCTGAAGACCGATATCTGATCGGAGCCCGGATGGCAGAAAACGGCGTAGCGACCGTCGGTCGACCGGTCGGAATAGTGGATCGGCAGGGCCGGCAGTTCGAAATAGGCCGCTCCTTCGAAAAGCAGGTAATGGGGAAGGTCGGCATTGTCCGATCGCAAGAGTTGGAGCTCGCCTCCGGCCGGCCCATAGACCGCGGCGAGCGGGGTATAATCGTCGGGCGCATCCGAGGGCGTGCCGAATTGAAGTTCGTTCGGGTCGAAGTATTCGATCCGGCGTTCGTCGTTGCTGCATACGGCAAAGCGCGCTGTGGCCGGATCGTAGCTCACGCGGGTCGGATTGGCGCCGGTCGGAAAGGTGTCTTCCAGGGTGACCGTGCCGTTGCCGATGGCAAGCAGGGCGATCGCGGCGGCGTTCTTGAGGGTGACGACCGCCCAAAAGCCATCGTCGCTGATGGCGATCTGCAGCGGAAAACCGGGGAGGTCGACGGTTTGCACGACCGTATTCGACTCCAGCGAGATGACCTGCAACTCGTCGTCGAAGGAAGCGGCCAGCAGGGCCAATTCGCCGCCCGGATGGATGGCCAGATCGCTGCGCAGGCCGAAGTTGGTCCAACTGACGCCCATATTCCCCACGTCGATCACCTGTTGGAGGAAACTGTTCGCACCGTCGACGGCGATGACCCCGATCACGTCAGACGAGCCGGCGTTGAGCACGTAGGCGCGCGTACCGTCGGGGTGCATGCGGATGAGGTCGGGATTGCTGCCGCCGCTGCTCGTAATTTGCACGAGTTCGAAGGTCTGCAGGTCGATCACGGCTACCTGATTGTTGGTGCGTAGCGGCACGAGGGCGTAGCGGCTGTCGGGCGTGATGGCCGCGAAGTACGCTTCCGAGTTCTGGAGCGGCACGATGCCCTTCAGTTCGCCCTGCTCGAGGTCGACGACGGAGGCCGTTTGCGAAAGCGAGTTGATGGCCACGGCGGTCTTGCCGTCGGGAGCGATGGCGACCGAGTAGGTGTTGTCGGCTTCCAGCTCGGAGCCGGTCGGCTTGCTGGTTTCGTAGGAAAGGGAGTTGGGGTTGACGTAGTTGTAAAAATGGTAGCCCTCATAGCGCAACGGATCGGAAGCCACGAGGCGATTTTGGGCGGCGGAAACGGCGCCCCAGGCGATCGGGCGTCCGGCGTTTTGGCTGACGATCGTTTCGGTGGCGAAATCGACGATCGAGAGGTAGTAGCCGCCGTGCACGACATATTGGTAGTCGGGGGAGGGAGCTACCCAATTCGGCGAACCGGCAGAGGCGAGGAGGCTGTAGTCGGCCGTGTTGAAACGCACCATGGCGCTTTGATTGCCGCTGAGCGACACATAGGCCTTGGAGCCGTCGAAGTTGGTGGCGGGCTCGCTGTAGGTGGAGAAAATGCTGAGATTGGCCGGCAAAGCGACCTGGGCCAGGAGGCTGCGGTCGGCTGCGTCGATCTGGCTGATCACTCCGGCCGAGCCGTATTCGACGGCGATGAGCTTCGAGCCGTCGCCCGATACCGCCAATTGGGGCGAATCGGCGACGGCCAGGAGCGTGTCGAAGGCTTGTCCGTCGGAAAGATCGTAGAACACGATCCCCTCGCCACCGGCGCCGTTGGCCAGGTAGCTGTTGTCGGGCGCTACGGCGAAGCCCGACCAGTACACCGA
>JAGQXA010000978.1 GCA_020436865.1 Saprospiraceae bacterium
CCTCCTGTGGGACCTGTGTCCGGATGGCGACGGCGGTTTCTGGTTGACCGGCGGTGGCGTCGACGTGCGGGGCTATCCCAGCTTTCTCGACCATTTCGATCCGCAAACCGGCCAGACGCGGCATTACGCCCTCCCGGCCGGAATGGAGGATGCTCTGATCTATCGGGTGGAAAAAGGCGCCGACGGCCGGATCTGGTTCGCCGTTTTCAACGAAGGGGTCGGTAACCTGGACCCTGAAACCGGCCAGATCGAGTTATTGAACCAGGCCAACGGAAAACTGCCCGACAATGAAGTTTTCGATCTGCTCTTCGACGAGGCCGGCTGGTTGTGGCTTTCCTTCCCCGAGAGTATCGCGCGGTACGATCCGGCCTCCGGCAAATACTTCGCCTACGACCCGAGCCATAGCGGGCAGGTCACCGAAGCTTATTGGGAAAATATCCGGAACATTCACCCGGCGCCGGATGGATCCTTCTTCCTGACTCACCAGAGCGGCTTCTACCATATGCAGGTTCCCGACCTGCTGGAAGATCAGCTCGAATTCCGGCCCGAGCTGGTTTTGACCAGCCTGCGGATCGGCACGCGCGAACTCCCGCCGCGGGAGCTCAGTTCGTTTCCCACGCCGGCCTGGAAGACGGACAAATTGAAGTTGAGCTATGAAGATGTGTTGTTCTCGCTCGACCTGGCGTTGCTCGACTTCCGGACCCCTGAGGCTTGTCAGTACGAATACTTCCTGGAGGGCTACGATCGCTCCTGGCAGCATCGCTCGTCGGGGCAGGTAACTTACAGCTACGTGCCGCCGGGTAAATACGTTTTTCGGGCCCGGGCCGCCAACCAGTATGGCATATGGGGACAGGAAAAGGCGATCCGGCTGGTCGTACGCGGACCCTGGTGGAAGACCACCTGGGCCTATCTGTTGTTCGGGCTGCTATTGATCGGGGCCGTGACCTTCTTTCGCCACTACGAGAAGAACCGCCAGCGCTTCAAGCAGTTGTTCGAGGTCGAACGCGCCCGGGCCGAAGAACGGCAGAAATACGTACAAAAGATTGAATCGCAGTCTCGGGAGCTGGAGTCTTCCTACCGCGAATTGCGGGAAAAGAACGACGAGATCGTGCGCACCCAAAACCAATTGATCGTGCAGGAAAAACTGGCCTCGCTGGGTCAGCTCACCGCGGGCATCGCCCACGAGATCAAGAATCCGCTCAACTTCGTTACCAATTTTGCAGAAGGCTCCGCCGAATTGCTGGATGAACTAGGCAGATCGGTCGAAAAGCAGCGCGACCGGCTGGAAGCCGGGCGATACGAAGAGATCATGGAACTCATTGCCGAGCTGCAGCAAAACTCGGTCGACATCCGGGAGAACGGCCGCCGGGCCGACCGCATCGTTCATGGCATGATGAATCACGCCCGGGGCGGCAGTTCCGAACTGCAATCGATCGATCTCAACGACTTGGTCGAAGAAAACCTCAATCTGGCCTACCACAGCTTTCGCGCCCTCGATTCCACCTTTCAGGTCCGCCTCCACCGGAACCTGGCCGCCGACCTGCCTGCCGTCCGGGTATTTCCGCAAAACCTGGGCCGGGCCCTGCTGAACATCATCGACAACGCCTTTTATGCCGTTCATAACAAGGCAAAGACGGCCGGGCCGGACTACCAGCCGGAACTGTCGATCACCACCCTTGCCTCCGGTCCCTTCGTCGAACTTCACTTGCGCGACAATGGTCCGGGTATTCCGGCCGACCTTCACGAAGAGGTCTTTTCTCCCTTTTTCACCACCAAGCCGACCGGCGAAGGCAATGCCGGCCTCGGCCTCTCGATCGCCTACGACATCGTCGTCCAGGAACACCGCGGCCAACTCAATGTCGCCTCCGAACCAGGGGCGTACACGGAATTTGTGATCTGCCTGCCGGTTGGATGATTGGGGAATTGGGTAATTGGGGAATTGGGGAATTGGGGAATTGGGTAATTGGGGAATTGGGTAATTGGGGGGGGCGATGCCGGGTATCCGGAAAATCCTGGCGGTTTGCTACAGATGATGGACCTCTACGAGGTCCTCCGGTGCGCTATAGATGATGGACCTCTACGAGGTCCTCCAGGGCTCCTTCGGAGCAGGGTTTTCCTGATCAGGGCACCCCCTTTCACCCTCTGTGTCCTCTGTACCCTCTGTATCCTTTGTACCCTCTGTATCCTTTGTACCCTTTGCCTCCTTTCCACATTGAAACAATAACACGAAAACTTGCAACATTAGCCGACTTTCCGCATGGTCAAAGCCCGGAACTTTGGGGCAACATATTTTCTCTCTTTGCACCCATCAAAACTTCTCTGCAATATGAAAAACCTGTTGCACCCTGCCATCCTATGCCTGCTGTTTTCATTGACCTTTGTGGGAGTAAGCCGGGCTCAGGACGGCAACCTCTTCCTCGGAACGGCAACCGGAGCCACGGTCACTACCGGTGATTCCCTGACGGTCGCAGGCTCCGAGGCCGGCGCCAGTCTGACCTCCGGCAGATTTAATACGTTCTTCGGCGCCCGCGCCGGTCAAAGCCTGACCACCGGTCAATACAATGCCTTCTTTGGGTATGGGGCCGGCCTCAACCAAACCTCGGCCTGGGACAATGTCTTCATCGGCAACGAGGCCGGCTGGACCAACGTGACCGGCACCGATAATGTGTACATCGGTTCGGAAGCGGGCCGTTTGGCTACCGGCAGCGACAACGTCTTCATCGGCACCGAAGCGGGTGAATTCACGACCACCGGCGGGAATAACGTGTTCATCGGTGAAGAAAGCGGTACTAGTAATACAACCGGCTCCGACAATGTCTTTGTCGGGGAGGATGCGGGATACTATAATGAAACCGGTTCTCACAACGTGTTCATTGGAGGCTCTTCCGATTTTGGAGCAGGGGTTCTTTTCAGTGAATTTGGCGCTTCGGCCGGCGAGGACAACGAAACCGGCATCTATAATACCTATGTAGGCGCCGGCGCCGGCGCCGACGGACGTCTTGTCAGCGGCAATACCATGATCGGCTACGCAGCCGGCTTCCACAACGAGAACGGCGAGCAGAATACCTTCGTAGGTACCGGCGCCGGCTGGGACAACAACCGGATCAACAACAATCAAGGGAACCGCAACACCTACCTAGGCTACGCCACCGGCGGCACCAACCGCTATGGAGAAGATAATGTGGGCATCGGCGCCAATGCCGATTTTCAGGACGATGGTTCCTCCACTCAGAACTTCCGGAACACCTTTATCGGCAGCGAGGCGGAAGTCGATGGCAACGACAATGTCGCCATCGGTTATAGCTCCCGGAGCGATGCAGCCGGAGCGATCTCGATCGGCTCGAATTCCCTGGCCGATAACAATAATGCTGTGACGATCGGCGATCAGGCCACCACCACGAAGGTGCAAGCCGTGGCTATTGGAGCACAATCCAATAATACCGGCGCCAATTCCATTGCCATCGGCTATCAGTCTACGGTGACGGGCGACAACGAAGTGTATCTGGGCAATAGCGCCATGGCCTCGATCGGGGGGATCGTCAACTGGACGGCCACTTCCGACGGCCGCTTCAAGAGCGACGTGCGCGAAGATGTACCTGGCCTCGATTTCATCAATCGGCTCCGCCCCGTCACTTACCATTTCGACGCCCGCCAGCTGCACGAACAGCGCGGCGGTTGCTCGGAAGACCTGGAAGGTTCCTTCGCCGAAAAGGAGGATCAACGCTTCACCGGCTTCATCGCTCAGGAGGTGGAATCGGCTGCTCTTGAACTCGGCTATGATTTCAGCGGCGTGGACGTGCCGGCCAATGAAGAAGACATCTACGGTTTGCGCTACGCCGAATTCAGCGTGCCGCTGGTCAAGGCCGTGCAGGAACTCAACCAAACGATCCAGGATCAGCGGCTGACCATCGACGAGCAGCGGGCCGCTATCGATCAGTTGCTGGGCGTCATCGAAACGCAGCAGCAA
>JAGQXA010000979.1 GCA_020436865.1 Saprospiraceae bacterium
AAGGCCGTTCGCATGGAATACGGCTCCGACCTCGAGTATTTCCGTATGGCGGAAAAGAGCATCGAGGGCTGGCACGATTGGAACGACCTCTTCGGCGAAGAGCTGTACCGGGAGGTGGGTTTTCTGATGCTGAGTCCGGGCCCGTTCGACGATCCGCGGCACAGTTTCGAGCGAGCGAGCTGCGAGCAATTGCGGGAAGCCGGATATGCCACAGAGCGACTCGATCCGGCCGCTCTGCGCAACCGCTTTCCGGCCGTCAATAGCGAGCTGTACAGCGACGCCCATTTCAACCCGCGCGGCGGCTACGCCCGCTCCGGCCGCGTGGTGGAAGTGCTGGCCGATTATGCCCGTTCGCTGGGCGTCGAAGTACGCGAAGGGCAGACCGCCTCGGGTTTTCTGATCGAGAAGGGCCGGCTGCAGGCCGTGCAGACGCGCGAAGGGCAAGCCTACTCTTGCGCACAGGCAATCGTAGCGGCCGGGGCCTACACGCCTTATCTGCTGCCGGAATTGCAGCCCTATCTGAAGGCTACCGGCCATCCGGTATTCTGGCTGCAGGTGGAAGATCCAAAGCTTTTCTCTCCGCCGCAACTCTCCGTCTTCTCCGCCGACATCTCCAATTCGGGTTGGTATGGATTCCCGTATCTGCCGGAGCAGGGCATCGTGAAAGTGGCGCGCCACGCCAACGGCCTCGAGCTTCACCCGGAACGCGACGACCGACAGATCAGCGACGCCGAGGTCGGCGAACTGCGCCTGTTCCTCCAACAGACCTTTCCTGCGCTGGCCGAGGCGCCGCTGGTCTATACCCGGCGCTGCCTGTACACCGATACGCTCGACGGTCATTTCTGGATCGACCGGCACCCGGAGATCGAGGGCCTGTCGGTCAGTTCGGGCGGCAGTGGCCATGCGTTCAAAATGGCGCCGGTATTGGGCGAAATGACGGCCGACATGGCCGAGGGGCGAACTCATTCCTTCTCGGAGCGGTACCGCTGGCGACGCCTCGAAGCCGGCACCGTACAGGCCGAAGAGGCCCGTTTTGTGGTCGGTCGCAAACTCTGAGCCTGCCGATTTCCCTTTTCCGGCCGAATTCGTATCTTGCCCGGCCACCTTAATGCATTTTCGGAGATCCGAGTTTTCCGGACAGCCACGCCTGCCGTGCTGCTGTGTCGTGATTTCCAGACCGGAAAATGCCTTCCAGCTACAAATATCCGCGTTCGCCCGGGCTTCGGCCCACGGACCCTATGTTCGCCGACCGAAAGGCGCTATTGGCGACGTCCGGCGGACCGAGAGCTACGCCATGAAAATCGAACTGCTCCCCTTCCTGCTCTGTTGCTCGCTGGCCGGCGCAGGACAAACCGATACAAGCCAGGTCGTCGAACTGACGGAGGTCGTCGTTTCGGCCCCCACTCTCAGTACGGTCGAATTGTCGACCTTGAACTCGGCCCGGATCGATCTCGATCTGGCCGAACGGTTCGGCAGCTACAGCCTGCCCGAACTGCTGGCCCGAAGCCCGGGAGTCGAGCAACTGAGCACCGGCCCGGGCATTACCAAGCCCGTGATCCGGGGCCTGTCGGGCAACCGGATCCTGGTGCTTCTGGCAGGACTGAGGTTCGACGCTCAGCAGTGGCAGGAAGAGCACGGACTAGGGCTCAGTACGATCGGACTGCAAGGCGTGGAGATCGTCAAAGGACCGGCCGGGGTACTGTACGGCACCGAAGCGATCGGGGGTGTGGTGCAGCTGGTAGAAGAAGGTCCGCCGCCGACAGGCGAAACGGCCGGCGAGGTCGGCCTTCAGTTCCATACCAATACCCTGGGAGGCGCCGTACAGGCAGGGCTCAAGAAGGCCACACAAGACCATTGGTGGCGACTACGGGTGGGGATCACCAACCATGCCGACTATGCCGACGGCAACGGACAGCGTGTGCTCAACAGCCGTTTCGACGGCTATGCGCTGAAGGCGACCTACGGGTTCCAACGAAAGAACTGGACCTCCACCAACCACTTCTTCAGTACGTTCGATCGCTATGGGTTCGTTTTCAACGACCTATACAACTTCATCGAAGCCGACGAGCGCTGGAGCCGGCAACTGAGCGAATTCCCCGCCCACCTGGTGCTGCTGAACACCTTCGCCTCGGAAAATGAGTTTCAATGGAATGAGCGCTCGAAGCTGGAAGTCCGCCTGGGGGTTCAGTCCAACGAACGCATGGAAAACGAAGGAGGCGGAGCGATCAGCCTGAACATGCACCTGCTCACCGTACAGTACCGGTTGCAGTATGAACAGACACTCGATAGCAGGAACACACTGGTGTTTTCTACCCTGGGCGCCTTTTCCGACAATACCAACTACGGCGCCCGCAAGATCGTACCCGACGCCCAGTTGGGCGAACTCAATTTGTCGGCCTATTGGCAGTACCGGGCCGGCGACCGGGTCGTGCTCGAGAACGGCCTCGGACTCGGGGGGAAGTCGGTGCATACCTTTTTCACTCCGACGGTGAACGGACCGGACAAGGAGTTGGCCCCCTTCCGGAAATCCGCCCCGTTCTACCATGTATTCTCCGGCCTGCGTTGGTCGCCCGGCAAGCGTTGGGACCTGCGTGCGAACGTCGCTTCCGGCGTGCGAATGGCCAATCTGGCCGAGCTTTCGTCCGACGGACTGCACGAAGGGGTGTTCACCTACGAGATCGGCGACCCCGGACTGAAGAACGAACAGCTGCTCGCAGCCGACCTTCAGCTGCGGTATGCCGCCGGCGCCCTGCGGTTGTCCGTCAGCCCTTTTTACCGTTACTTTCTGGACTACATCTATCTCAGTCCGACCGAAGAGGAATGGTTCGGGTTTCCGGTGTATCGCTTTCGCCAGCAGGATGCCCGACAGTATGGCGCCGAAGCGGAGGCCACCGTCGATCTGCTCTCCGGCTTGCAAGGCAGAGTGAGCTATGCCGGCATGATCAGCAAGACCGGGGATGGTCGGTACACCCCTTTTCTACCCGCGCAAGAGCTGGAAGCCGGTCTGGAGTATCGCTTCCAGGCCGGACGTCAACTGCCGCTTTCGGCCTTCGCTACCGTCGAACAGCACCTGAAGCAAGACCGAACCGCCCCTTTCGAGATCCAGACGCCCTATTACCTGCTGCTCCATGCCGGCATTTCCGGTCGCTTCCCGCTCGGAGGCACGACCTGTGAGTTCGGCCTGGCGGTCCACAA
>JAGQXA010000029.1 GCA_020436865.1 Saprospiraceae bacterium
ACGAAGTCAAAGGCGTCGTCCCAGGAGGTCGGATTGCCGGGAACGGTGTTCGGCAGTACTTCCCACGATTCTCCGTTGTCGGTCGAGCGGTAAATACCGGTTCCGTAGTTCCGCGACCGATAACCCCGGTCCCAGCCGCTTTCACCGCGGATCTCTCCGGAGCCGTAGTACCAGATATGCGTGTGGCCGGGACGGGGGTCTTGCGCGATCGTCGTGACGGCCAGGTTAATGCCCGGATCGCTCTTCAACTGCCAATTCTCGCCGCCGTCGGTCGATTTCCAGATCCCCCCGGTAGCGGCGCCCGCCAGGAGGGTGAGGGTGTCGGTCAGGTCGATCGCCAGGGCCCTGGTGCGGCCGCCGATGTTCGAAGGTCCTACGCTGCGCCAATCGAGCAGCGCGGCGGGACCGCTTCGAAGTCCGATTCGACCGTCGCCCTTTCTGGGCAGCCCTCCGGCATAGGCCATTTCTGCCGCGCGGATACCGGCCGGTATGTCTCCGGTGGCGGGGTCGCGGTAGGTGGCGAATAGTTCGTCTTCGGCCTGGGGAGCCATGCCGTGCCCATCTTCTTCCTTTTCAGGAAAAGGCGAGGGCTGGTGGCATCCGGGAGTTACGACACCCTCCAGGGTGGCAATCAGGAGGAGAGGGAGTAGCGCATGTTTCATGGTCGAAAGATTGTAGGATGAAAGGAGCTTGCGGCCGATCTGGCCGCAAGCCCGATATCGGTACTGTGAAAATGGAGGATCCGGAAGCGGTTACGGCAGGTAAAAGCGCCGACTGATCACCTGTTCTTTTCCCTGAAGAGTGTACACATAGATGCCGGAGGGCAAGGGTGCCAACTCGAAAGAATATTCATGCCGGCCCGATGGGGTCGAACCAAGTAGCTTGGTTTGCAGTACCTGGCCCCGAATGTCGAGGAGCAGCAGACTGCCTTCTTCCAGCGGACGGGGCGTTTCGAGCAGCACGTCGAGGCGCCGGCCGTCGGTGCTAAGCCGGTGCGTCAAAAGAAGTCGAGCGTCTGTTCCCTGCGCCGAAACTCCGGTCGTGCCTTGTAAGCCGGTGATCATCCGCACCACCGATGGGTTGAGCGGGAAAAACCCGGTGGCCGGCTCGTCGAACAGCGGAATGGAGCTGTTCAGAAAAAGGGTGTCGCCCGTCGCGCTGACGGCGATGCCGTTCGGGCGGGAAAAGGAGGCCGAATTTCCCGGGCCGTCCTGGTTTCCGCGAAGCCCGTTGCCGGCTACGATCGTCAGCTCTCCGTCGAGCGTGAGGCGGTACACCCGGCTGGAGCCGTGGCTGTTGACGTATAATACGTTGTCGGCCGCCGAATAGGCGAGATGGCCGTTGTTGCCGCCGGGCACGACGGCCAGTACTGCGGCGTTGCCCTCCGGATCGATCCGGATGACCCTTCCGTCGTTGAAATTCGCGACGTATAGATTGCCCTCGGGGTCGATCGTGATGCCGTTCGGACAACTGAACAGGGAGCCGCCTGCAAACTGCGTCGACTCTCCGGAAGGCGTCACCTTGCGGATGGTGTTCTCAAAGGCCCCGCAGCAGTTGCAAACGTAGAGATTATCTTCCTGGTCGAATACAATGCCTACCGGGCAGGAGATCCCGGTGGAGGCATAGGTGCTCACGCCGCCGCCGGCCGAGACCTTGCTGACCTTTGCCCCGGCAATATTGGATTGATAGAAGTCGCCGTTCTGGTCGAAGGCGTTGCCGGAGGCGCCCTGCAGGCCCGTGGCGAAGAGCGTGCGATTGCCGGCCAGGTCGAGACTCCAGACCTGGTTCCCGTCGGGATTGTCGAGTTCCTGCCCGAAATTTCCGATGTACAGCTTGCCGCCGGAACCGAGTTTGACGCCCCCGCTGCCGGGGAATTCATCGGAAATGGTGCTGACGGCAACCTGACCTGTAGCCGTAACGGCAAGGCAGGTAAAAAGAAGGAAAGGGAAAAGTTTGACGGTTTTCATAGCTGTGCTGATTTTATGGAAAAGGGCTAATTGGGTGATTAGTGAGTGGTTGAGTAGTTCTAACACGAGATCCGGCCGGGCATTCGGCAACGCACGTACTCAACCGAAGGTGGTTTGGGAATTTCCAGGAGGATCGAAGAGCCGTATCGGCATAGGTTCATTTCAAGACCGGGAGCAGACTGGATGTCGATGGGCAATTCGAAAGCCGGGCCGGGGGAGGCCGCTTCGAAAGGCAAGTGGACAGATGCGGACATGCCCATTGCTAGCACGCCCGGGAGGCCGGGCAGACTGGTTTTCATAGCCTTTTTCTTTCAAAGATAGAAAGCAGCTCCGGCTTGCGGTATCGCATAAATGGGTGAGATTCGGCGCTGGGACGGGGCTGTTTCAGATCAGCCGCTCCTTCAGGGCTTTGGCAACGGCCTCCGATTTGGAGTTGACCTCCAGCTTGCGGTAGATGCTGCGAATGTGGGTGCGCACGGTGTCCTGGCTGATGTAAAGGGCATCGGCCACCATCTTGTAACTTTTCCCCTGGCAAAGCTCGGCCAGTACCTCTCGCTCGCGTTCCGACAGGGCCGGTGGAGGGGTGCGTTTGAACGAGTCGACCACCATGCGTGCGATCTGCGTGCTCATCGGAGCGCCTCCCCGATGCGCTTCGCGCAGGGCGTCGAGAATGCGGTTCGGCGGGGTATTTTTGGTGAGGTAGCCGCACGCGCCGGCACAAAGAGCGTCGAACACCAGCTTTTCTTCCTGATGTACCGTGAGCATGATCGTTTCGAAGGTGGCCCCTGCCGCACGCAGGAACTCCACCCCTTCGATGCCGTTCATCTTTCCGGGAAGGGTAATGTCCATCAGGAGCACGTCGGGCGGATCGTTCAGCAGGCTTTTCCCGGCTTCCTGCACGTCGGAAAATGCCTGCCGGCAGGAGAAGCCTTCGGCCCGGTCGATGATGAGCATGAGATTATCGCGAATATCGGCATCGTCTTCGATCAGGGCTACGCGGATCATAGGCGTTTCGTTTTGGGAAGTTCTCCGGTGAAGATAACGGTTGTGCCCCGGCTTGGGGCCGTTTCGATCTGCAAGCGCCCTCCGAGGCGGTCGCTGCGGCGTTGCATGTTGCCCAGCCCGTACCCTTGCCGGGCGTCCGGCAGGTCGAAGCCTTGGCCGTCGTCGTGCAGGCGGATCTCCACCTGATTGCGCTGCAGCCGGAAGTGCAGGCGCACCTGTTCTGCCTGGCTGTGTTTGAGGCTATTGTGCATGGCCTCTTTGAAGATGAGCACGAGGTTGCGCTTCCATTCCATTTGCAACCAGATCTGACGCTGCTCTTCGCCGATACCGGTAGCGGTAAACTGAATTCCGGTATTCTCGTACAATTCGTCGCCAAAGTCTTTCAGCAATACGGCCAGCTCGAAAAAGTTATCCTTGCGCGGGTTCATCGCCCAGATGAAATCGCGCATCGAGTGGTACAGTTCGGTCGAGTTCGCGCGGATCTTGCCGAGGTGATCCCACACCTTTTGGTCGAGCGTGGGCTGCAGACTAAAAATCGCTTCAGTGAACAGCGATATTTTGGTGAGCCGGTGCCCGAGTTCGTCGTGAAAATCGGAGGCAGCTTTTTCGCGCATCAGGTCGATCTCGCGGATGCGCCGTTCGCGGATCTGCCAGCGCAGGCGATACAGGCCGGCAACCATTGCCGTCACACTTCCGGCGACGAGCAGGTAGAACCAGAAGGTGTTCCAGAAGGGGGGATTTACATAGAATTCGAGTTCGGCTACGGCTGGCTGCCAAGTGCCTTCGAGATTGCCGGCCCGCACCTGAAAGCGATAGGCGCCCCCCGGCAGGTTCGAGTAGCTGACCGAGCGCTGTTGTCCGCAGTACACCCAATCGGGATCGAAGCCGACCAGGCGGTAGGCGTATTGTACCTGGCTGCCGTCGGGATAGCCCGGCGACAGGAAACGGAATTCGATGAAATCCTCCCGGTGCTCCAGCTGCAGGGCCGGTTGATCGCCTTCTGAGCAGGCGAAGCAGCGGGCTTTGCCGTTGGTCCGGAATTCGCTGATAAGCGGCGGCAGTACTTCCGGGCTATGGCCAACCTGTTCCGGCCGGAAGGCGTTGATCCCGGCGATGCCGCCCAGATAGATCCGGCCGTCAGGCCCCAGGGCCTTGGCGCCGATGTTGAACTGATTGCTTTGCAGGCCCTGCCGGACGGTGTAATGCCGTTCTTCGCCGCTTTGCGGATCGAAACGCCACAGGCCGTCGTTGGCGCTGAGCCAGAGATGCCCGTTGCCGTCCTGCAAAATGCCGGCGACGTTGGGAATTGGAGTGCTATTTTGCTGGCCGTAGACCAGCGAGTCGGCTTCGCGATCATACCGAAGCAGCCCGCGGCTGAAACTACCGATCCACAGCTGCTGCTCTTGGTCGACAAAGAGGTCGTTGACGGTCATCAATTGCCCGTTGTGCCGATGTGCGTCTCGGAAGTAGAAGTGCCGGCAGGCGATCGAATCTTGTTCAGGAAAGTAGGTCAGGCGGCTCAAGCCATTGGAAATGAACCCGACCCAAAACTGATCCTGGCCGTCTTGCACGATGCATCGCACATTGTTGCCTCCGAGAACGGCCGATTCGCCCTCGCGATTCCAAAAAGAAGAAAACCGTCCGGATCCCGGATGATAGATGGCGATCCCACGGGCCGTTGCGATCCAGATGCGTCCGGCTTCGTCTTCGATCAGATGGCGGATCTGACTGGACGGAAGGGAATGCGGATCTTCCGGATCGTGGAAATAGTCGCGAAGCCAGTTGCCGGCACGATCGTACACCGACAGGCCAAAGCCGGTGGCGGCCCAGATCCGGCCGTCGCGATCTTGCAACAGAGCCGTCAGGTACGAACTGGCCAGGTGGCGGGCTCCTTTTTTTCTTGGGCAATAGTAGTCGGATCGGCCGTCCTGAAAGGAGTAGCGCCACAAGCCGCCGGGGCTGCCCAGCCAAAGCTGGCTATCGCGGTCGATCAAAAGGGCCGTATTGTGCAGGCTGGAGACAGGCTGTTCCGGTCCTTCCGGGAAGGTCAGGCGGGGAAACAGCGACGTCGATCTTTGCAATAGCCAAAGGCCGTCGTCGAGGGTGCTCAGCCACAGGTTGTGTTCGCGGTCGACCAGCAGGTCGCTGATGGGCGATGACCGGCAGGATGGAGGCAGGGGCTCGATCTGCAGGGAGCCGTCGGCGTTCAGCAGGATCAATCGGCGCTCGGCGTCAATGGCCCACACGGCGCCGTTGACGGGGTCGGTCGCCACCCGCAACAAGGGCATGTTCCCTCCGGGCAACGGGCGGAAAAGCTCCACTTTTTCGTCGAAGATCAGGAATCCCTGTTCGGCGGTAGCGGCGAGGATCTTTCCGTCGGGGAGTTGTTGCAGAAGCAGACAGATCGCTGGGGAGGAGTCGTTCTCGATCCGGACGGATTGCAGGCAGTCGCCGGCTTCGAGGTATCGCCAGATGCCAGCCCGGGCTGTTGCTACCCAGTGCCGGCCCTGATCGTCGGTGAGTATCTGGTGGGGAAAAAAGGCATATCCGGCGCTTAGGTCGCCACTGCAGCTTGCGATCGGCTGTAGATGCCGCGTCGAAGGCTCGAACAGGAAGAGGCCGCGCTCGTCGCTGAGCCAAAGTTTTCCGGAAGGGCCGTTCTGGACCCGCGCTATTTGCAGCGGCCCAAGATCAGGGGCGTTTTGGCAGACCGGTTCGTAAAGGGTCCGGTCCGGATGGACGAGTTGCAGGCCCAGCGGGGTTCCGGCCCAGACGCGGCCTTCGGCATCCCAGCAGAGGTCGTGCACGTAGTTTTGTGCACGCCTGAATTCATCTGTGCCGCCCGTGTGGTGAGTGAAGCGTTCGGTTTGCGGATCGAGCACGGAAAGTCCGCCGACGGAAAGAACAGCCCAGATGCGGTTGTCGGCTCCGGCGAAGATATTTTCGATGTAGTTCGCACCGATGGAGGTGCTGTCGAACGGATCGTAGCGATAGACCCGGAAATTGATGCCGTCGAAGCAGTTCAGTCCGTGGGCGGTGGCGATCCAGATCCGGCCATGGCGATCTTGCAGCAGATCGGTGACCTGACTATTCGACAAGCCTTCCTCCAGCGACCAGTGGTAATACTGCAGGTGCTGTGCAGGGGAAGAGGCCACCCACCCGAAAAACAGGAAGCCGAGCAGGGCGAAGCGCATGGCGGAAGGTTGGGTTCGGCCTCCAAGATACGCAAACGCCGCCTGAGTGCGGGTCGCATGAACATGCGATTCGGAGGGGAGTGAATGGCTGCAGGATTTGGGTCTGGCGAAAAAATCACTTATCTTAAGGCATCACACCTAACGCGCTTTCCCTAACCAAAAGAAGCAACCTCATTTTTAAATCCTGATAAAACCTTTCTTGATGTCTGTATTGAAAGTAATCGAGATCCTGGCCGATTCGAAAGAAAGCTGGGAGGATGCCACCCGCACGGCAGTGGCCAAAGCTTCCAAGTCGGTGAACAACATTCGTTCGGCTTTTGTACAAAGCCAGAGCGTTACGGTAAAAGACGGAAAAGTGGAGGGTTTTCGCGTCAACGTGAAGATCACCTTCGAGGTCGACTAACCGCAATCGGGGCGCCGGGTGAGCTCATCCGGCGCCTCCTATCCTTCATTCCTGATCGGCCTCCATTTCTTCTTCCTTTCCGGCCGTCCGTTTGCCCTTTTTCGAGGCTCCTGAGAGCGGGTGATAGCCCAGAATGCTGAGCATGTCTTCGGGCAATTGAGTATCCTTGTACAAGGTGTCGACCAGATTCCCTTCCGAGTTCTTGTAGAGCACGACGTGCTTAGGAGAAGGGATGAGGCAATGCTTGATGCCGCCATAGCCGCTCAGTGCGTCCTGGTAGGCGCCCGTGTGGAAAAAACCCAGGTAGAGCGGCTCCGGATCGTTCTTGTCGTACATCGGCAGGTACACCTGGCTTTCGTGCACTTCCGAGTTGTAGTAATCGGAGTTGTCGCAGCTCAGTCCGCCGATGTTGACCCGGCCGTAGTCGTTGTGCCATTTATTGATCGGCAGGAGGATGAAGCGTTCGCCGATGCCCCAGGCATCGGGGATGGTATTCATGAGGGAGTTGTCGACCATGTACCAAAGCTCGGCGTCGTTCTGCTGTTTCTGGCCGAGCACGGAGAAGATCGTCGCGCCGCTTTCGCCGACGGTGTATTTTCCGAATTCGGTGAAGATATCCGGTTCGGGCACCTCGTCCTCTTCGCATTGCTGCAGGATCATGTTGACGATCTCGCGCACCATGTATTTGTAGTCGAACTCAAACCCGAGGGTGTTGCGGATGGGCATGCCGCCGCCGATGTTGAGGGCGTGCAGGTCGGGACAGATCTTGCTCAGCTCGCAGTACAGCTTGACGGCCTTTTTCAGTTCCCCCCAGTAGTACAGGGTGTCCTTGATGCCTGTGTCGACGAAAAAGTGCAGCATCTTGAGCTTGAACCGCGGATTGTTGGCGATCTTTTCCTGGTAGTAGGGAATGACGTCGGAATGACGGATGCCGAGGCGCGAGGTATAGAACTCGAAGTTCGGTTCTTCCTCGGTGGCCACGCGGATGCCGATATTGCAGGTTTTCTTTTTGACGTATTGTTCGAAGAGCTCGATCTCCTCCTTGTTGTCCATCACCGGGATGACGTTCTTGAAGCCGTCGTTGATCAGGCTGCTGATCTTCTGGGCGTATTCCGGCGGTTTGAAACCATTGTTGACGATGATGGTATCCTTGGAGATCTTTCCCAGTTTATGGAGATGCCGGATGATGTCGATATCGAAGGAGGATGAAGTTTCCAGTTGCACATCGTGTTTCAGTACTTCGTTGAGCACGTAGCTGAAGTGGCAGGTCTTGGTGCAATAACAGTAGTAGTATCGGCCCCCGTACCCCATCGATTTCATGGATCGGGTGAAGAGGTTCTTAGCTCGCTTGATCTGCGCCCCGATCTTGGGCAGGTAGGTGATCTTGATGGGCGTACCGTATTTTTTGACGAGGTACATGAGCGGCACCCCGTTGAATACGAGATTGCCGGCTTCAATGTCAAACCCTTCCTGAGGGAAGTAAAAGGTTTGATCGATCAGGTCGAAGTAGCGATTGGTCATGCTCCCTAATGGCTGGTTTTATACCGATACCGAGGTGGTTTGGAAAATCCCCAACCACTTCTGCGTCGGCATATACTCAAGCGAGTGCGGATGGGTCATCTTGGAAATTCCCAACCACTTTCGCTTGAGTATAAGAGATGAAATGCAGGCCGGAGCTTTTCTCCGCCTGTGATAAAGCGCAAATTTATTCCTTATCACAAAATAATAGAACATCCCCACTTGTTTTTACCCGTCCGACAAACTTCATAAACTTTTTTGTGTTTACTTTTGTAGAATTCATCTAAATAACAAAATTTCCACATCCTGATAAAGTCCTGATCCATGGAGCAACCGACGATGCAAAGCCCCGTGATGCTGTACACCGAGAAAACGCCGAACCCCGAGTCGCTGAAGTTCGTGACCAACCGCATGCTGTACCGCGGAACGGCCGATTTTCGCGAAGAAGAACTGGCCCGTGAGTGGTCGCCACTCGGCACGGCCTTGTTCGAACTTCCCTACGTCAAGGGCGTGTACATCTGCAACAATTTCGTGACGGTCACCAAGGAGTTCAACTACTCCTGGGAAGATATCATGCTGAAGATCAAGGATTTCCTCAAGAAGTATGTCGAAGAGGGCAAAGAAGTTCTGCGCGACGGCTTCGAAGCGGCGATGCAGGAGCTGGAGGCCGAGCGCGGCGCCAGCTACGAGTATTCGGAGGAGGAAGCCGAGATCGTACAGAAGATCAAGGACCTGATCGAAACTTACGTCAAGCCGGCCGTGGAAATGGACGGCGGCAACATCGAGTTCAAATCTTTTCACCAGGGCACGGTCAAGGTGATCCTGCAGGGCTCGTGCAGCGGCTGTCCGTCGTCGACCGTCACGTTGAAGGCGGGCATCGAAGGCATGCTCAAGCGGATGGTGCCCGAGGTGGAGGAGGTGGAAGCCGAAATGGGTTAACGGAACCGCAGGGCGAC
>JAGQXA010000980.1 GCA_020436865.1 Saprospiraceae bacterium
ATACTAGCTGTTTTATGATAAAAACTTAGCCGACGGGGTAGCGAGGGGGGAACACTGCAAACAGCCCTTGCAGGTATGAATACAACCTCAACACCTGAGAATCATCATCCGGACCACCACTTCTCCCAAACATTTTCTCCCTCCCTACCCAACCCTTTCCCCCCTCCCTTACGACTATACCAAAGAATGACCCGACCAACAGATGAAATTCAGCCCGGATAGCACAGATGTGGATTTGGTACAAGGTTGCCTGGAAGGCCACCGGCTCGCGCAGAAATACCTGTACCAGCGCTATTTCGGGCGCATGCTGGGCATCGCCATGAGGTATACCTCGAACCGGGAGGAGGCGACCGAAATCCTCAATATGGCCTTCCTGAAGGTGTTCGACCACCTCGACCAGTTTCGGGGAACAGGGGAACTCGGGGGCTGGATCGCCCGGATCGTCTTCCATACGGCGATCGACCATGTGCGCGCGCAGACGAGCTACCGGAAAACGATAGATTTCAACGCCGAAGGCGAGCTACCGGTCGAAAACGACGCGATCGAGCAACTGGCGGCGGAAGACCTCTTCAAGGTCATCCAAAAACTGCCGAACGCCAGCCGCACGGTCTTCTGCCTGTACGTCATCGATGGGTTCAAACATCACGAAATTGCCGAACAACTGGGCATTAGCGAAGGTACTTCCAAATGGCACCTCAGCGAGGCCCGTAAAGAACTGAAGAAACTATTGCGTAATTATTTACCCGTTCGCGAGACAGCATACCGACATCGAAACGGTTAGGGGTTCCCTACCCGCTTCTGCGTCGGTATTACTCAAACAACGGCTGATAGACATCGCTTGGAATTCCCAAGCCAATTATGTTTGAGTTTATGAGTAGCAGGAAGTCAACCGAAGATAAGATCCGGGATAAGGTCCGGTCGCACGAGTTCGAACTATCCGAACTCGCCTGGCAGCAGATGGAGGCTTTGCTCGACCAGAACCGAACGGCCAAGCCCGGCGCCCGCAGCGACCGCAGCCGACCCGCCGGAGCGGCCTGGTTCTGGCGCCAACGCCACCTGCTGCCCGTCCTGCTCGCCTTCGCCGGCGCGGCGCTGATCTTCTCCTTTACCGCGCTACCTACCGGCCTGCAAACGAGCGCAGGATCGCCGCTCCATCCCGGTCGACCGGCCACCGAAGGGCCGGCGAACACCCTGCCGGAATACCCGGCCGAAACTTCTTCTGCTATGCCCCCGACCATCGAAAAGCCGGCCACACCCTCGATCCTGGAACAGCACGGACTCGAGATCTACCCGCCAGTCAAACGACCGCTGGAGAATAAACCGGCCGGCGTCGATCGATCGATCGATCAGCCGCAAGCGACCGCGCATCCGGCCAATAGCTCGCCCGGCGATCAAACGACTCCGCCACTCGAAACGGTAACCGCCGAGCCGCCCGTCGTGGCCACGGCCGGCAGCGCCCTGGCCTTTCTGCCGGGCCGGTCGACCAGCCCGGCCAGCGACTCCCTCCCGCAACCGGAAGGGATCGGCCTGCCTCTGCCCCCGGCCTGGAAAGCAGACCGGTTTTCCTACGGAATATCGGCCGGCATGGGACTGACAGCTGTCGATTACAACTCCTTGCGCCTGTCGGCGGCTCCACACATGGGACTGTTCTTCGCCTTTCGCCTGTCGGAAAAGGGCAGCCTGCAACTCGAAGCCCAAACCAAACTCGTGCAGAACTACATGCTGTCGGCCAATTTCGAGAATAGCGTACTGCTACCCTTCGGTCCGGCAGCCAACCAAACCACTCTGGAAACGCATAGCCTGCAGTTCTACGAATTTCCCCTGCTCTGGAAGCAAGGCCTAAAAGGCGGACGAACCGCGCTGCTCGCCGGCGTACGCCCCTCGCTGATCCGGATCTACGGCTACCGCAGCGACGCGGAGGTCAGCAGCCTGGCCGACCAACTGCCCACTTCCAACCGCGACGGCATCGCCCGCTTCGACCTCGGACTGGCCCTGGGCTTCGAGTATCGCCTCAGCAACCACTGGCTGCTCGACCTGCGCTATACGCAGGGGCTGACCGACCTGACCTTCGACAACTGGTTCGACGAGGAGGCCATGCACCTCAATTCCGACCTGCAGGTGTCCTTCCGCTATGTTTTCTGATCCGTAAATCCCCCAAAATCACCCGACATGTACAAAACGATCCCGATCCTGACCTTCTTCGTCCTGATCCTCTCCGCAGCCTGCAAGAAAAGCGCCGACTATGTGCCGCCGAACCTGGAACCCGAAGTGGAATTCTACGTAAAGGGAACTCTGATCGAAGCGGCCGACACCTCCGACTTCCTCTTCGAGGTGGGCTACGACCAGATGAACGCCTCCTCAGTGCTGGGCTATACCGAACACGGGCAGGGCGATAGCGTGTACTTTGCCCTTTCCAACATCGGGCAGATGTACCTCGAAGAGCCCATCGACGAAGACTTCGACGAGCTCTTCGCCATCTACGGGATCAGCTTGAAATTTGCCTTCCCGCCCGGCGAACAGCCGCCGCTCGACCAACTGCTCACCACCGACGAAGTGCAAGCCCTGATCCCCGTAGGTACGGAATACCTGTATGGCGACGGGCCGAGGCAGGTGGAAGTGTCCGTCAACCGCCACAACCCCTTCGTATTCGAACCCAACGACGATTATAACCTGGGATTGCCCCTCAGCGCCTCGACGATCTACGTCGACAATCCCGGCAGCTTCGAAGTGGTCAGCCACGAACCCTA
>JAGQXA010000249.1 GCA_020436865.1 Saprospiraceae bacterium
CACATCACCGAACTCGACAACGACCGCAAGTCCGACTACCAATTGACCAAGGTGAAAGACCTGCCGCCGACGGCCAAGGATTTTGAAAAGGTCATGTTCAGCGGGCTCTTCAAGGGGCGGTCGACCGTGACCGTGAGCAGTTTGCGCGATTCGTTCTACACGACCATGAAAAAGGCCCACGCGAAACTGGAAGCCTACGGAAAGGCCAGGCAATTTTTCGTACCCGGCACCCGGGGCTTTGGGGCCGTGTTGATCGCCCTGGGGGTGGTGACCCTCATCGCCGCCCTGGTCTTACTGGCGGTCGGTTACTTTATCGACGATTATTCCTATAGCGCCGGCTTGTTCCTGGCAACGGTCGCGCTGTTGGTCTTCGGCTGGTTGATGCCCAAGAAGGGACCCTTCGGCACGGCCAAGTATGCCGAGATCCTGGGCTTTCGCGAGTTTGTGCGCACAGCCGAGATCGACCGCCTGAAAGTGTTGGTCGACGAAAACCCGCACTATTTTGAAGAAACGATCGCCTATGCCATCGTCTTCGGCCTGGGGGAACGCTGGGCCGAGAAGTTCAAGGACCTGATCACCGAACCGCCGGAATGGTACGACGGGCGGAATCCGCATCACTCCTTTAGCACGGTGCTTTTTGCCGATAACATGATGTCGAGCATGCACCGCATGAACCGCGACCTCAACTACCAGGCGCCGTCGCAGAGCTCCTGGTCGGGTGGGGGAGGCAGCAGCTTCGGCGGCGGTTTTTCGAGCGGCGGCGGTTTCGGCGGCGGTGGCGGCAGTAGTTGGTAGGAAAAAACAGAACGCATGGACCTGGAAAGATTGCACAAACTGATCGAAGACGACCGCCTGGCCGAGGCCACGGGCCTGCTGCTCGCGACCCTGCAGGGAACAAGCCTGGAAAAAGAGGCCCGCGCCCTGAGATCCAGGATCAACGATCTGGAGCGTCAGGTACGGCAAGGCTTGCTGGGCCAGGAACAGGCGCAGATCGAAAAGAATCGCTTGCGGGCCGCGATCCTGGACCTGGCGGAGGACACCGGAACCCCCAAGGACGGCTTGCCGAAAAAAAACCGGCGCTGGTGGCTCCTGGCCGGGATCTTGCTGCTTCCGCTGTCGGGGGTCTGGTTCTGGTTGGGGGCAGATCGCGACGCCGGCGCCGATGCTGACGACCGGGCGGCAACGGTGGCTGCGGCCTTGCAAACCGCTTCTGTAGAGTTTTCCCGGCCGGTACAATTGACCGAAGAACTGGAATTCCGCCAGGTGCTTGCCGTCATGAGGCGAGTGTATAACTGGGAGGTCGGTTTGCGCTTCGGCGTGCCGCTGGAGCAGGCCGAAGTAGTCTACGCCGATTCGACCGGCTACCGGGTGTCGGTCGACCGGGTGCGTCTTTCACCCGAGTTCTCGATCGGCGAAAAACGATCCCGCACCAGTTTTAATTCGCTCTGGATCGAGGAGACTTCGAAAGACGGGGAATTCTGGGAAAATATCAATAGCCTCACGGAAAAGAAAATGGATCGGCGACTTCGTCAGGATGCGTCCTTGCGTCGCTCCATTCTGGAACAGGCGCAGGACCTGTTGCGTCAAGAGGTCGTTTCCCTGCTTGCGCAAGACGGGACCGCCAATCCGAAAGTAGACATTGAGATCAGCCGTCTGGAGATGTTCGACGGCCAGGTTATCCCTTTTTAGGGTCGGCCGACAAACACCCGGAGCCAGTGCGGGCCTGCTAGAAGGTATAGGCCAATTCGATCTTTACCCCCGCCGTCGGCACGGTCGGATTCTCGGGGATGAACACCACCTGGAAGAACATGCCGAAATTATCGAAGTATAAACGTGGCGAAAAGACGGCGGCGGTCGGGATCTTTTCCAGAATACCGCCTTCGTCGTAGTCGGCGGCTTCGAAGACGTAGGTGCCGTCCAGGTCGAGTTCGAGCGGAGGATCGAGGATCAGCGTCTTCTCGTCGACCAGGATGGTATTTTCGAACACCTCGCTTTCGGCCAGGACCTGGCCGTCATTGATCACCTGGATGACCAGATCGGGCTCGTCGAGCAGATCGTATGGCCCGCCGCCCGGTTTTTCGTTCGGCACGGCCGTTACGGCTACCGACAACAACTCCAACTTGGTCGGATAACGGAATTCTCCGCAAAATTCACCGAAGTACCCGAGGGGACAAAAGCAGGTGCCTTCCAGGCAGGCCCCGTTGTTCAGGCATACGACATCTTCGCAGCCGTCTTTGAGGCAGCTACCGGTCAGCAACAGCAGGCCGCTCAGGCCCAGGAGAGTGATCCAATTCTTCATGTGGCGGTCTTTTTCCAACAAACGGCCCTGCCGCGGTAAACGCTGCGACGACCGGAAAGCGCAAAGAAACGGCTTTCGGCGGATTTACCCAAATTGCCCGCGCTTTTGGCAGGGCCTCTCCTTTCTTTTCGATGAAGCAGCGTTGGAGGCGTTGGAACTGGAGGTTGCCCATGTTCATGCCGGATAAAAAAGGAGCGGCGCACCGAAGTGCGCCGCAGGAAGTGCTATTCTTTTTCACCCGCGCCGGAGGTCAGCTGATCCAGCTTGGTCTGGCAGTAGGTGCATTGCGGATTCAGTTCTACCGCCTTGGCGAAGTTCGCCTTGGCGTTTTCGGTATCGCCCTTGGCCAGAAACGCATCGCCCCGGCTGTCGTAGACGTTGTGCGACTCCGGAAAGAGGCTTACGTTGAGGTTGAAGAAGGCCAGCGCTTCGGCGTACTTCTTTTCTTCCAGAAACTGATATCCCTTGGCGTTGATCTCGCCTTCGCGGAAGGCATAGCCCTCGGAATCGTCCTTGCGGAGCATCTCTGCCTTGACGGCAGCTGCTTCGATACCGTCGGTATTGGCGATCTCGGCGAGCAGGTTGGCCGCCGACTTGGCGGGCGCGCCGAAGTCGACCAACTCGACTTCGTAAAAGGCATAGCTGCTGGCGGGGGCCTTATCGTCGCCTTCTTCGGACTTGTTCGGCACCTTGAAGGAGTAGATGGCGCCTTTGCCCATCAGTTTGAGGTCGATCTCCATGTTCTTTTCGTCGTCGGTCTTGGCCGTGCCGAGGGTGTAGAAGTTGGTGAATCCCATGTCGTGGGTACTCCACTGCTGGGTGCCTTCGGCATCTTTGACCACCACATGAATCTCGACTTCCTGTCCGTCGACCGGTTTTTGCGTGTCGTCGCCGGCCTTGATGACGGTATAGGAGGATCCGCTGGGGCTTTCCTTTTCAGTAGATGCTTTCTGGGCAGTTGCGGCCAGGGGGATGAGGATAACGGCCACCGCCAAAACGAGAAACTGGATGATTTTCATAAGAATTTGATTTGATGAAGAAATAGGATTTAGGGTGTTTCTTGGTATACAGTAAATGTAAGAAAAACCCCGCTTTCTTTTTGCTTTTTTATTTGAAAGTAAAGCTATTGTCGATGAAAGTACGTTATTAACGGTTGTAAAGCCAAAAAACCGCACCCGGGAATTCCCGGGCCCAGTACCATTCGGCATGCGCTCCATCCGGGTGAAAGCGCAGGTGCAGATCTTCGGCCGGATAACCGGCCTGGCGGAGCAGGCTTTCCATCCGTTGCAGTTCGGCTTGCAGGGTCGAACTTTCGTTGGCGCCGGCGATGAAATAGACGGTCTGCCCATCGGCATGACCGGCCTCTGAGACCTGTTGATAGACTCCGTCGGCCAGCCAGTAGGAGGGGGAGAAGATCCCGACGCGTCCGAACACCTGAGGATAGGCGAAAGCGGTGTAATGCGCGATCAGTCCGCCCATCGAACTACCCATGATCCCGGTATCCTCGCGTCCGGGCCGGGTGCGATAATGGCGGTCGACATAGGGTTTCAGCGTTTCGACCACGAACGCGGCGAACTCGTCGCCTTCTCCGCCTCCGTACTTGGGATGTGTCCAGGGGTTGTATTCATCGAGTCGATGCTCGCCTCCGTTGTCGATACCTACGACGATGAGTTTGGGCAGGTCCTCCTGGTTGAGGCTCTCGTCGACCTGCCATTCTCCGGAGAAACTGGTCTGCCGGTCGAACAGGTTTTGGGCATCGTGCATGTACAGCACCGGATACCGCTCGGAAGAGTGGTCGTAGTCGGGTGGCAGGTAGATCCAAATGCGCCGCAGCCGGTCGAGTTGCGGGATGCGGAAGGCATTGCTGATCAGGTGTACGTTGGGCGCTGCCGTGCTTTGACCGTACTGTTCGGTATCTTCCCAGCTGTCGATCCGGAGTTCGACGGTTTGCGGCAGGCCGTCGTAGAAGAGGCTGCGGTTCGGACGATAGCGACCTTCGGCGTCGCCTTCGACCGTCCACCAGGGCCCCCGGGTGAACTTGAACTCCAATTGCCCGATTGGCGGAAACAGGTCCAGCCGGTAAATGCCCTCCTCGTCGCGCTGCAGGGCGTAGGCGGGATCTCCCGTTTGCCAGTCGTTAAAGGAGCCTGCCACATAGATCGGCGTGGACAGCGGCGTTTCCGAGGGCAATTCGCGGAGTACCAGCGTAAGCTGAGCGTGGCAAAAGCCGGTTGCCAGGAGATGCAGGACGCTGAACAGAAAAATGGTTCTTTTCATATCGTTAGCTTGAATGCGGCGCCAATTTAAGCCAATTTGCAGTATCTTGAAATACCGGCTTCGTTATGCTTTGCGAACCGGACTATTTTGCCCTCCACAGATTTTGTGAAAGGCACCCAACCATTGGCGTACAAAGGAGCGTCTGCCCCCGTATATGCGTTGTGTGGATGAGTAGGAGCACAAAAATCAAATCATCGATATGATAAGAACGATCCTGAAAGGCGCCGTTTTGCTGCTTCTGCAGCTGGTCTTCCTGACGACCATGCTGGCGCAGGAAGCCCCG